>JALLOL010000428.1 GCA_027717875.1 Acidobacteria bacterium AH-259-L09
GGTTAACATCCCGGCCGGGGAAACGAAGTCTTTTTGCTGGTTGGCTTATGGTGGGAAATACGATAATTTATTGATGAATCGATAGTTATAGGTACGGCTACCGTATCGGCTTGAAACGGCGCCAATGGCATGCCGCTTGCGTGCGGTAAGTGCTTGAAGGCAAATATTGAAGAGTAATATAGTTACGGGGTAAGGAGGGCCTGTATGAGTATTGAAAGCAGACGTTTTATCCAGGCTAATGGCGTGGTGACGCGGCAGATCGTCGGCGAAACGGTCCTGGTTCCCGTGAGGAGCGGTGCGGCTGATCTGGATTTTATCTATACCTCCAATGAAACGGGCACCATGATCTGGGAATGTCTGGACGGTCAGAAAAATGTCGGCCAAATCATTGAAACGATTTGCCGCAAGTATGATGTGCCCCCAGAGGAGGCGGCCAAGGACGCCGGCGACTTCCTTGCTGCTCTGGAAGCGGCGGGCTTGGTACGCCCTGCTCAAAGCGAGGAGTGAGCGATGCAGCCACAGCGATATTCAGACTTCAGCTTGAACATCAGTCAGAATCTGGGGGCCGAACGAGCTCCCCTAAACGGGACCATTGAGCTGACCCTCCGCTGCCCTTTGACCTGCGCTCACTGCTACAACAATCTCCCCATGGGAGACCGGGAGGCCCGGCTAGCAGAGCTGAGCTACGAAGAACACTGCCGTATTCTCGATGAGATCACCGAAGCCGGCTGTTTCTGGCTCCTCTACACAGGTGGCGAGATCTTTGCGCGCAAGGATTTCCTGGACATTTACACCTATGCCAAACAAAAAGGACTTCTCATCACTTTGTTTACCAATGGGACCATCATTACGCCCAAGATCGCAGACTATCTAACCGATTGGCGTCCCTTCTCTATCGAAATTACGCTTTACGGACGCACCCGGGAGACTTACGAGAAGCTGACCGGCATTCCAGGCTCCTATGACCGCTGTATGCGGGGGATTCGTCTGCTGATGGAGCGAAACTTACCGCTGAAGCTCAAGACCGTCGCGGTGTCGATCAACAAGCATGAGGTCTGGGACATGAAGCGGTTCGTGGAGGAGGAATTAGGCTTAGAATTCAAGTTTGACGGCATGATCAACCCAAGAATTGACTGTTCCCAAAGTCCTTTGGCGACGCGACTGAAACCAGAAGAGGTGGTAGCCCTGGACCTGGAAGATCCCAAGCGAACAGCGGAGTGGACCAAGCATACACAAGCCTCTATTGATCGCACGCACTTATGGGCGCACAGCGATGAGGTTTACAACTGCGGGGGTGGAATCAATTCTTTTTCCATCGATCCCTATGGGAAGGTGAGCATCTGTGTGCTTTCCCACTTTGACAGCTACGATCTACGCAAGGGAAGCTTTCGGGAAGGCTGGGAAAGCTTCCTCTCTCAGGTGCGGCACAAAAAGAGAAGTAGACTGACAAAGTGCGCGGCCTGCGGGCTGAAAGAGATGTGCGGGATGTGCCCGGCCAACGGCGAATTGGAAAATGGGGATCCGGAGGCGCCGGTGGACTTCCTTTGCCATGTGGCCCATCTCAGGGCCCACGCCGTGGGTTTGAAGGTCCCTCCTCATGGGGACTGTGAATACTGCAAAGGAGGAGAAAACTATGAGGATTTGATGCGATCGCTCGCTGCCTTAGAAGAGGGCAGCGCAGCCAGAGAGCTGGCTTCAGTGAGAAGCGAAAAATCCTTATTTCTTCCAATATTAACTGAGCAGACTGCCTCTGCCGGCAGCGGCGGCGGCTGTGCATCGTGCCATTAATTGGGCTTGAGGAAGGGGTCTAACCCCTTCCAAAGAGGAAATGAGTTATGAAGACAAAGCAAGAAGATAAACAGCCGAAGAGGCCTTACCCAAAACCTGAACTGGTGAAAGTTTCTTTAAGGCCCGAGGAGGCCGTGCTGGGAAATTGTAAAATATCTGGCACACACGGCCCCGGCATAGGCCAGTGTACTGTTCCTACCTCATGTTTTGCAGTG
>JALLOL010000429.1 GCA_027717875.1 Acidobacteria bacterium AH-259-L09
CACAACCCCGTCCGACTTGACCAATATTTCGAGCCCCTGCCAGATATCGCACTCCTTAAACCGCGAGAGGATTTCTATGCTGAGGCACACCCGGGTCCCCCGGACATCCTTCTGATCATCGAAGTAGCCCACGCTTCTCAGGAATATGACCGGAAAACCAAGATGCCTCTGTATGCTCGGTTCCGTGTTCCTGAAGTGTGGCTGGTCGATGTGGCGTCCGAGACGGTTGACGTCTATGGAGAGCCGGCTCGGGAGGGCTATCAAAGTGTCAAAACTTTTGGAGGAGGATCCAGTTTTTCCTGCGAAAGCCTTCCGAAGCTCCAATTCAAGGTTGAAGCGATACTGGGGATTCAAGTCACACGCGAAAGACAGTAAAACCGGCTGAAATTCCGCATCAGACGAGAGATAGGTTTTGCTATAATCCTCTACAATGGACTCCGCAAAATGTCAAATTTATAAATACACTACTGTGATCCGACCGGACGACAATGGGACTTTTGTCGCCTATTTGCCCGCTATTCCCGGATGCCATGCCATAGGCCGCACCCCTGCAGAAGCTCAGGAAGAATTAATCAACGTCTTTGAGATGATTGTCGAGGAGTACGAACAAGAAGGTAGGCCACTTCCTCCAGACGTACCTGCCTTGGTCGCAGATGGCGGCTAGGGCAAGTGATCTTGAACGAGTTGCTCGAAAACTCGGCTTCGTCAAGGTCCGACAAAAAGGCAGCCATGCCAGGTGGAAGCACCCTGACGGACGGGCCACGACGATCCCTATTCATCCCTCAACAGAGATTGGCGGTTGGTTGTTTCACGAAATTCTTTCGCAGCTTGGGATCTCCGAGGAAGAGTTCCGCCATTTCTCCTGACCCTTTTAGCACCCGAGGAAGCACCTAAAAGTCCGTCAAATGACCGCGTCAGTCCGTCCGACGTCAGGCAACCAGTGAAAACATCCGCGCCCATCCGCGCTCCCCAAAGATTCCGTGTTGATCCGTAAAGATCCGTGTATTCCGTGCCCCCAAAGCTTCCGTGCCATTCCGTTCATTTCCGTGTCTTCCGTGCCCCGGTCTTCGAACAGCACCAGCAGGGGAGATTCACTTCATCCATGACTCTGGGGGAGAGGAGGATTCTCAGTTTACTCACGTCCATCGAATCGCAGCCTTCCCTCAGTGCGGTGGAAGGAAAGATCTACCGCTTGACCTCCCTTCGGTGTGAGCGAGAAGCTCCGCTTGCTTAACTAATTCGCGAATTTCGCGAACATTTCGCGCTATTCGCGGGCTAAAAAGGCTAGGTCACAAAAGCCTGTGCAGCTTCCGTGGAGGTCCGAGAGGGTCCGTGAGTTCCGTGACCCCGTGATCCCCGGGGCCGCCGTCTCGCTGCGGTTCAAAGGTCCAGAGTGTTTCGCGCTTGGTTGATATATTAACGAACTAGCTATTAAAATAGCGCTATAATGAAAGTGGCTAACACGGTTGAACTGAAAAAGAAGACGAGCAAGCTTCTCCGGGAAGTAATGAAAGGAGAGCCCATCATCATTACGTATCGGGGAAAGCCTGCCGCATCGCTTCTCCCCTTGACGGAGGAGGATCTGGAAGATTTCATTTTGGAACACAGCCCGCGCATTCGCAAAATGGTCGCTGAAGCTGAAAAGGAACGACAGGCGGGCGAAGTGATTCGGCTTGAGGATTATCTGGCCCGAATCGAGTCTTAGGTGCCCACCTTTAGAGTCCAGCTGACCACGCGGGCTCGGACCCGCAAAAACGACGAAACCGCCGCGTCGCCGCGGTTCAAGGCCACAGATTGAACGGATTCAACGGACTTCGGGTAGATCGTCTTCTTAATCCGTTAAATCGGCGTAATCCGTGGCTGTGGTATTATTTGGCCATGATCGATTGGTCCTCCTGCCCCGCAGTCGCGGGACCCGGAACGCGTCAGCGGAGCTTGGGTATTCCGCGGTACGCGGGTCCCTGTGGCCGCACTGTTTGAGAATCTCGAAGACGGTGCTTCT
>JALLOL010000043.1 GCA_027717875.1 Acidobacteria bacterium AH-259-L09
CGGCGCAGGAATTCAAGGGAAAATTGCCTTTTTCTTCTCAGATCAATCGATGGGGCGAAGAGATTTATTTCAGCACTCCCGTGAGTATGGAACTGGAATCGGGAGCGAGGGATGTTTTGGAAAAAGGGGAAATCGGCTATTGGCCTCCTGGAAAAGCAATGGCCATCTTCTTTGGCCCCACTCCGGCCAGTATAGGCAACGAGTGCCGAGCGGCCAGCGCCGTCAATGTTTTCGCCCGTATTCGTGACGATCTGAGTGGCCTTTCATCAGTTCCGGAAGGAAGTAAGGTTCTCGTGCGGCTGGAGGAAGAGGGTGCCTGAACTGCCAGAGGTTGAGACGATCCGAAGGGGATTAGAACCTCATGTGATCGGACATCCAGTTCACGATGTTTTGGTCGGAGATCCGAAGATTTTACAGCTCGAAGCTCACCACCTAAAGGACCAAATCCGGGGGCAAAGCATCCGAAGCCTGGGACGGCGCGGCAAGTTTTTGATTTTTGAACTGGACCGGCACTATCTCATCTTCCATTTCGGGATGACCGGTCAGCTGACCTTTCGAGATCCAGGTCGGGCCGATGCGAGCAGATTTAAACGGCATCCGGTAACCGGTCTTGAGCGAGCTCGTCAACATGTTCCCGATCGGCACACACACCTGCAAATCCACTTCGAGCAGGGCGGAGCGATTTTATTCCGGGACATCCGCAAATTTGGAAAAGTCTTCTTGATTGAAAAGGGGAAGAATAGGTTGTCCGTCTTTTTCAACAGATTGGGTTTGGAGCCTTTCACTCCGGACTACAATATACAGGCCTTTCTGGAGAGATTTCGGAATCGGAAGTTGCGGCTCAAATCGCTGCTGCTGGATCAGCGCTTTGTGGCGGGGATTGGCAACATTTATGCCGATGAGGCTCTGTTTGAGGCAGGTCTTCAGCCTGCCCGGACCATCCCATCCCTGCGGCGCTTTGAGAAGGAAAAACTTTTTGAGGCGATTCCTCTCGTGTTGCAACGAGGGATTGATTATGGCGGCACCAGTTTTCGCGATTATGTGAACAGTAATGGAGAACCTGGAACTCACCAGGAGAAGCTAATGGTGTATGGACGCCAGGGTGAATCCTGTTATCGATGTGACACCATTATCGAGAAGATTGTGATCAGCCAGCGAGGAACTCACTTCTGCCCCACCTGCCAGCCCCGGCGCAGGGGAAAATAATCCTTGCTCTCTGTGTAATCGGAAGGCGCGTATAATATGGATTCGATGATCATCAAGAATTTTACGGTGCGCCTGAACACAGAAGGGTTTTGCCACGTGGCGAATATTACGGACGAGGTCCAGGAGCGGGTCAATGAGAGCGCTATTGAGAGTGGAACGGTGACCGTATTCGTGGTGGGTTCCACTGCCGGAATCACCACGGTTGAATACGAACCGGGACTGGTCCAGGATCTTGAAGATCTTTTCAACAAACTGGCTCCCCCAACTCGCGACTACCATCATGAAGAAACCTGGCATGACGGAAATGGCTTTTCACATGTCCGGGCTTCGCTGCTGAAACCCTCGCTTGTCGTGCCAGTAGAAAGCGGAAAGATGCGTCTAGGTACTTGGCAGCAAATAGTCGTCCTCGATTTCGATAACCGCCCACGGACCCGACAGATTGCAGTGCAGGTGATGGGCGTTTGAAGAAGGGACAATGAGCGCGTACCTCTATAAGTTTTTTGCGCAAAATGGCGAGTAACTCAACCCAGTGCTCAAAAAATCCAAGCCGAGAGGTTGGAATAGCAGGAGCAGGACGAGTAGGCCGGTCTCTAGGAAAGCTGCTTAACGAACGCGGCCAAAAAGTGGTAGCCGTGGCCAGCAGGAATCGAGCCCGAGCAGAGGCCGCTGCAGCATTCATTGGACGAGAAGTTCAGGCTGTCGCCTATACCGACCTCCCTTCCACAGTGGACAAGATCCTGATCGCTGTTTCGGACGATTCAATTGGCCGGATAGCGAATACCCTCGCGGAAGCCGGCCTGACGGAGGGAACCGTACTGCACACGTCGGGGATTTATGGTACTGACGTTTTAGCCCCGTTGATTGCACAAGGGAACTCGTGTGCCGGGCTCCATCCTCTGCAGACTATTGCTACTCCTCAACAGGGTGTTCAAAAACTCCCCAGTGCGACGTTTACAATCGTTGGCTCGGGAAGAGCAGCTGAGTGGGCCGAGAAGATTGTCAATCTGTTGCATGGAAAGATTCTGCGTATAGCCCCAGGGCGAAAATCGACTTACCATGCCGCTGCAGTCATAGCGAGCAACTATATTGTTTCGCTCATTGACGCAGCGGTACTCGTCATGGGTGCTGCCGGGGTCGACCCTGAGGCCGCTCGCCGAGCCCTAGCCCCTCTGGTTCAGGCGAGCGTACAAAATGCCTTGGCGGAGCGACCAGTAAAAGCACTCACGGGACCGATCCAACGGGGCGATATCCAGACCCTGGCTCTTCATTTGCAAGGGTTGGCTTTAGTCCCGGCGAGCATCCAGCAACTGTACCGAGCTGTTGGGATACACACAGTCCAACTGGCTCGAAAGCAGGGGTTGGATAGTGCAGTTGCCAGGCAACTAGAACATCTCTTACGAAGATCGAAATGAGAAGGACAGAAAACCAATGAAGCACCTACGAATACCTGATGTGAAGAACAAGAAGCAACAGGGCGAGAAGGTGACGATGCTTACGGCGTACGACTTTGTCTTAGCACGACTTCTGGATGAAGCCGGCATTGACATACTTCTGGTGGGCGATTCCTTGGGAATGGTGGTCCTTGGTTACGAGACGACCTTACCGGTGACCCTCGAGATGATGATCCACCACAGTCGGGCAGTCAGCCGGGGGGCTCAGCGGGCTTTAGTGGTTGCTGACATGCCTTTCCTGACCTATCACATCAGCCTTTCTGAAGCTGTGCAGAACGCAGGTCGTTTGATTCAAGAAGGTGGTGTAGCGGCAGTGAAAATGGAGGGTGGAAGGACCGTCGTGGACGTGACACGCCGTCTGGTAGAAGTCGGAATCCCAGTGATGGGACATCTCGGTCTTCTTCCCCAGTCGATTCATCAATTGGGGGGCTTTCGTCCACAAGCTCGGGGCAAGGCAGCCGCTCAGCGGTTACTTGAAGAAGCTGAGATTCTCGAAGAAGCGGGAGCGTTTGCTGTTGTTTTAGAGTCCGTTCCAGCTGAAGTTGCCAAACGAGTGACTGCCCGGCTTTCCATCCCCACCATCGGGATTGGCGCAGGACCTCACTGTGATGGGCAGGTTCTAGTGAGCCACGACGCCTTCGGATTGTATCAAGCTAGTGTTCCTCCATTTGTCAAGCAGTATGTACAGCTTGGAGCGCAGCTCAAAAAGGCAGCCCAGACCTATATCGCCGACGTTCAGGCTGGTCGCTTTCCGGCCCAAGAGCATTGTTTTGAAGGGACCACGGAGGTGAGTTCTGAATGAGCGTTGACTTAGTCAAAACGGTGGATGCTATCAGAAAAAGACTCCAATCAGCCCGCTTGTCTGGAAAGATCATTGGTCTGGTCCCTACCATGGGAGCTTTTCACCGAGGTCATTTTCGGCTCATCAAGGAGGCCAGGCAGGACTGTAATTGCGTTGTGGTCAGCATATTCGTGAATCCACACCAGTTTGGACCAGGGGAAGATTTTGAACATTACCCCGGGACTCTAGAGTCAGATTTGGCTCATTGTGAAGAGCTGAGCGTCGACGTAGTCTTCGCACCAAGAGTCGAAGAGATGTATCCGAGAGAACAATTAACCTTTGTTGAGGTGGCCAAGCTCGGCGATTATCTGTGCGGCCCTCACCGGCCGGGTCACTTTAAAGGGGTTGCAACCGTAGTCTTAAAACTGTTTAACATCGTGCAGCCTGACCGAGCATACTTTGGAGAAAAAGACGCTCAACAATTAGCGATTGTTCGCAGAATGGTCCAAGATCTTAATATCCCGGTTGATATCGTTTCCGTATCGACCGTTCGTGAATCGGATGGATTAGCCATAAGTTCGCGCAACCAATACCTGGGCCGAAAGGAAAGACAACGGGCTCCTGTTCTCTACAGAGCGCTTCAAATAGCTAAAGAGCAAATTCAAGCCGGCGAAACCGGTTCCCAGCACATTCTAAGAAAAGCGTTGGGAGTTTTGGAAGAGGAGCCTCTGGTAGAGGTGGAGTACCTTGACGTTGTTGATCCAGAGCAGATGCAACCTGTCAGTAAAGTCGTTGGGTCAGTACGGGTTTGCGCTGCCATACGTATCGGGTCTGCTCGATTAATTGACAATATCTTATGCGAAAGGGAGTAAGGACGGCTCGGTTCAGTGGATACGCACCTCGGGCATTAGCAGCCAGGGTGCCGGCCTGGACAGGTGCTGCAGCTCGTGTTTCAGCCGTTCACTCCAAGAGGGACGCTGCCGGCTTCCAAAGAAATCTCCGCTGGTCAATGTTTCCCATAGGCTTTTAGGTCGGGGGTAGAGTACCAGTTCAATTTCCTCGTCCTCTTCAAGCTCGAGGGCTTCTTTCATCTGAGCAATTGCCGCCCGGAGACCCCCTAGCTGGTCGACCAACCCGATTTCTTTTGCTTGGACGCCCGTGTAGATTCGCCCTCGCGCTTTGCCTTCCAATTCGCCGTAGTCAAGTCCACGAGCTTCGGCCACTTTACGAACAAAGTTCGCATAGATGGTTTCTAACAGGGATTCCACGCTTGTTCTCTGCTCATCCGTCAATGAAGTAAAGGGAGAGAAGATGTCGGCATTGGGTGAGAGTTTGACTCGGTCAACGCTCATTCCCAGCCAGCGATAAAAGCCTTCCAGGTCAAATTTACCGAAAATCACCCCAATCGAGCCGGTGATGGTTGAAGGCTGACTAACAATGTGGCGAGCACCCATGGAGATGATGTAGCCCCCCGAGCCGGCAACTCCTGACATGGAAACCACGACGGGTTTATTGGCGTCCTCCAGGAGTTGAACTTCCTTCCACACCATATCTGAGCCCACGGTTGTCCCTCCCGGACTATCTACCCGGAAGATGACTCCCTTGATGTTCTTGTTCTTGCGGATTTTACGAAGATGAGAGACCATGGTCGTGCCACCCATAGTTTCTGAGAAGGGGTCACTGTGCCCCGAAGTAATGACTCCGAATGCTCCCAGGAGCGCCACTTTGTGGCGAGATCTGATCTTGTATTTATCCTCTACTGTCTCGAGATAGTGGGACGCTCCTAGGATCCGTTGGTCCTCCTCGGAATCATCATCTGAGCCCATCAAGGCCTGAAGGACGTCGCTTTTGTGACCAAGTGCGTCAACCAGTTTTTCTTCAAGCGCGCGACTGGTCGGTGCCACTCCAACTTTCATGACACGCCTCAGAGTTTCCTCTTCAATGTTCCTATCGAGAGCAACGGTGGAGACGAAACGATCCTCAATGTCTCTGAGAATCGACTCGTACATCTCTCGAATTTGAGGGCTCATTTTGGTCCGGGTGTAAATCTCAGCGGCTTTGTATTCTTTGAACTGGATGAATTGTGGCTTGATATTCAGTTTGTCCATTGTTCCTTTCAAAAAAACGATCTCAGCCATTAGGCCATTGACGAGAAAAACTGCATCCGGGTTTAAGGTGATGGAATCCGCTGCCGAAACCACGTAGAGTTCAGGGTCTCTTACCAAGTCCACGGCCAATAGAGCATGAACGGGTTTGCCCGACTCGCGGAAGCTTTTGATGTACTCACGCAGTTCCTCGATTTGTGCCCAGTGCAAAAGTAAGGGGTGGATTTCCAGGTAAACTCCTGAAACGCGATTGTCTTTGGCTGCGTATTGGAAAAGTTTTTCGAGTTCCCAAACATTGAGGGTATCCGACTTGAAGATCTGGGTCAGAGGATTGTGCGAGGGTAGCTCACGAAGAGATCCGCCTAAGACGACCTCTAGAATGCTGTTTTCTTTGATCGTAATCGGTTTACGGAAGATCAGGTAGTAACCAGCCCCAAAAGCAATAGCCAGGAAAATAATTCCAATAATGACGATGATCAAAACCCAGGTTTTTTTTCCGTTCATAGATTTCTCCCTGTAAGCGATTTTAGTCGTGGGTGGCTTGACGCGCTAGGTTGATTTCCATTTTTCTTTAATGAAGTCCCTAGATTTTTCCTTGCACTTCCGCCTTAAATTTCCGACCATGTGATTCACAAATTTTGGAAACGTAGTTGGAGGTGAGGGGGCAGACCTTGAATTTTTCGTTTTTGGAGCGCAAAAAGGAAAAATTCAAGGTCTGACCCCTCACCTCATGGGAAGGAGTGATTATGCAGGATCTACATGTGGGTTTTATTGGATTGGGAATCATGGGTCGTCCCATGGCGGGGCACATTCTTCGAGCGGGTTATCCGCTGACTGTTTACAATCGGACTCGTTCCAAGACCCAGGAGCTTGCCTCCCAGGGTGCGCAGGTAGGCGAATCTCCCGCAGAAGTGGCAGCCGAATCCGAAGTGATTATTACCATTGTCTCCGATTCTCCTGATGTGGAGGAAGTTGTGGCCGGGCCAAGGGGAATCCTAGAGGGAATCAAGCCTCACTCGGTGGTGATCGACATGAGTACAATCTCACCGGAGGTAGAGCGCAACCTGGATAAAAAATTGCGGGCTAAGGACTGCAATCTCATTGATGCTCCTGTGTCAGGCGGGGACGTAGGGGCTCAGAAGGCAACGCTGGCCATTATGGCAGGCGGGGACCAGAAGGTTTTCGAGCGCGTTCGTCCAATTTTAGAAGTGATGGGTAAAAGCATCACCTATTGTGGAGAAGTGGGGTGTGGACAATTAACAAAGCTGTGCAACCAGATTTTAGTGTCATTGAATCTATTAGGTGTCGGCGAGGCGCTGACCTTTGCCCGCAAGAATGGTCTTGATCCTCACGTGATGATTGAAGCCGTCAAGGGAGGCGCAGCCGGGAGCTGGCAGCTTTCTAACCTGGGTCCAAAGATTGTCGAGCGCGATTTTGCGCCGGGGTTCATGGTGGATTTGATGCAAAAGGATCTTCGTCTTGTGCTCGAGGCGGCAGCTGCGGGGAAAGCGTCGCTGCCGGCTACTTCGTTAGTACGTCAATTATTTTGTTCTGCTCAGGCCCATGGTGAGGGTCGCCAAGGCACCCAAATTCTGGCCAAAATAATAGAGAGTTTGGCAAATCTTGATCAGTAGGATGTTCAGATACCATTCCGACGATACCAGCGCGCCAGGCGTGAAGGGTCGACGCCAAGACAAAAGGCGAGGACCACCGCCTGATTGGTCAAGGTGGTTTGTAAGGTGCCGAGTTTCTGCCAACGACGGGCGGACGTGAGCGCGGCAGCAGGGGCGATCACGACTCGACCTTGGCTGCGCAGGCGGCGAACAAATTCAAAGTCTTCCATGATCGGAAGGTCGGGGAAACCTCCTATCTCGCGGAAGAGATCAGCTCTCAGAAAAATCGCCTGATCACCATAAGGCAGTTGCAAGCGCCGCGATCGCCAATTGGCTACCTTTTCGATGATTCGCAATCCAGGAGAGGGCGCATCAATTTGCAATTCAAAAGCTCCGGCGATCGCGTTTGATTGGTTCATGATGCCCCGGATATGGTTGTCAAATCCTTCGGGCAGGCGCGTATCCGCGTGCAGGAAAACCAGCAGACCTCCTTTGGCTGCTTTGGCTCCGGCATTCATTTGTCGGGCCCGGCCCCGCGGCGAGTGAACCACCTTGGCACCGAAAGATCGAGCCACTTCCACCGTCTTATCGACACTTCCGCCATCGGCTACAATTCTTTCGACGCCCATACAGTTCTGGATGCTGCCAAGAGCCAGACCGATCGCTTCGGCCTCATTGAGAGCTGGAATAATTACCGATATATTTGCGGATGAAGCACTAGTACTGGTCACCGCAGGGTATTTTAGCGCGCCTGCTCGTTCAGAGACCAATCATATCCACTGACTGCTTCCTGCCTACTAGTTGTGGAATCCTTACTCAGGTCCTTGTTGGAAGTATAACGAACTACCGAGAACCGTTACTTTTAGGTTTCACAGACGGGAAGACCCGATTACAAACGTGCGGCTGAACCCACCCACACTGACCAACCCAGGCAGGCCCATCCCGCCAGCAATGCTAGTCCCCCCAGTGGGGTAATTGCTCCCCACCACCGTACCCCACTGAGGCTCAGGATGTACAGAGTTCCCGAAAACACGATTGTTCCTGTGACCATGAGCCAACCCGCCAGGATGACTGTGAACGTGGCAGAGCGACTTGCCAGCCAGCCCACCGCGAGCAGTGCCAGAGCATGGTACATTTGATACCGCACGGCGACTTCGAACACGTCCATCATTTCCGGTGACAGCCTTCCCCGCAACCCGTGCGCTCCAAAAGCGCCAGCAGCCACACCTACAAAACCGAAGATAGCGCCTATCCCCAAAAAAATCCGTTCCATAGGGCACAATATATCAGGTAAGTCCGTTGGAGGGTCATCCCTTGGTCGCTTCCATTCTCAACTTTCCGCTCGAATTTTTGTCAAAGTAGCTGGAATTTTCGTTAAACTTCTGGTCAACTGAGCCGTACTTGTATATCTGGTAGCGCGAAGGGATATCCTTACCTTCGATGGAGGGGCTGACTGGAGAATAGTAGAGGAGGATAAACATGAACAGGGCAGTGCCAAGGCGAGACGTCCTTTGGGCCGCATTTTTGACCTGGGTCGCAGTTGGGGGCACACCAACGTCCGTAGAGGCTCAGAATTTGGCGGACTTCGAAAAGAAGGTAACAGAATTCCAGCTGGAGAACGGCCTCAAATTCCTGGTCGTGGAACGCCACAAAGCACCGGTGGTTTCTTTTCACACCTACGCTGACGTAGGTTCCGTCGACGAGGTCAAAGGGATCACCGGAGTGGCACATCTCTTTGAGCACATGGCCTTTAAAGGGTCGAAGACCGTAGGAACCAAGGATTACCATGCTGAGACCAAAGCTCTGGACAAAGTCGGTGAAGCCTTTCTGGCGCTCAAAAAAGAGCGTAGCAAGGGAGACAAAGCTGATAAGGGGCGTCTGGCAGAACTTCAAAAACGTTTCGAAGAGGCTCAAGAGGAAGCTGCTTATTACCTGGTCCACGATGAGTTCAATGAAGCTTTAAGTCGGCAAGGTGCCAGTGGCCTGAACGCTAGCACCTCGCGTGATGCCACTCGATACATTATCAGTCTTCCTTCCAATAAAGTGGAACTGTGGATGTCTCTGGAATCGGATCGATTTCTCAACTCGGTGCTTCGCGAGTTTTACAAAGAGAGAGATGTTGTGATGGAAGAGAGACGTCTGCGGACGGAAAGCTGGTCCATAGGCCGCCTGCTGGAAGAGTTCCTGGCAATTGCCTATAAAGCCCATCCCTATGGTGAGCCGGTGGTGGGTCATATGAGCGATCTTGAAACTATGACACGCGCCGAGGCGGAAGCCTTTTTCAAAAAGTACTACTCCCCCGGCAATCTCACCATCGCCATTGTTGGAGATGTCGATCCGAATCAGATTCAACAGCTGGCCGAGATTTACTTTGGCCGAATCCCCGGTGGTCCAAAACCGGATCCCGTGGAGACAGTAGAACCACCGCAGTTGGGCGAGCGGCGCGTCGTGCTGGAGGATCCCTCACAGCCCTTCGTCCTGATCGGTTATCACAAGCCCAGCATTAACCATGCGGACAATGCCGTGTTGGATGCCATCACCGACATTTTGGGCGTCGGGCGGACTTCACGGCTGTACAAGAGCCTCGTCAAAGAGAAAAAGATCGCTGTCAGTGCCTCCGCTTTTCAGGGCTTGACAGGTAACAAGTACCCTGGACTTTTCTCGTTCTCAGCCGTACCAGCTAAAGGGCATAGCTACAAAGAGTGTGAGGAGGCCATCTACGCCGAGGTCGAAAGACTCAAAACGGAGCTCGTTTTGCCGGAAGAGCTTGAAAAAGCCAAGACTCGTACGCGTGCTGGTCTGATTCGTTCTCTTGCATCCAACCGAGGCCTTGCTAATCAGCTGGCCTTTTACGAAGTGCTCACAGGCGATTGGCGAAATCTCTTTAAGGAGCTTGATCAGATCGATCAAGTGACGCCCGAGGATATCCAGCGGGTGGCGCAAGAATATTTCAAAAGGAAGAATCGCACAGTCGGTGTGATTGAAACAAAACAGTCTGATGGCTAAGTGTTTCAGTCCATAAATACGATGATGTTTGCTGAGGGTCTGGGGAGGCGAGGTCGCGAAGTCACCGTATTTATGGACTGGAACACTAAGTTGGGAGGAAAAATGAGGCAAAGTCGATTGGCTCTCATTCGGGCCGTCATCGTTTTGACAATCTTAGCCGGCCTAACGAGACCAGGTGTTGCTCAAAAGCACTACAAGGATCTGCAGTTCCCGAAATTAAGCAGTATCGAGATCCCAGAGGTTGAAGAGGTCACCCTGGCTAACGGAATAAGGTTGTTTCTATTGGAGGATCATGAGCTTCCGTTGATCAACTTGTCTGCTCGAATTCGGGTGGGTTCCATCTATGAACCCGCCGATAAGGTGGGTTTGGCCTCCATTACCGGGGCCGTCATGCGTACGGGTGGGACAACCAGTAAGACTGGTGACGAAATCGATGAAGAATTGGAGCGCATTGCGGCTTCCGTGGAAACCGGTATCGGAGAGGACTCAGGATTTGCCTCCATGTCTGTTTTGAAAAAGGACCTGGAAACTGGTCTGACAATTCTCGCTGATATTTTACGGAACCCGGCCTTTCCCGAAGAGAAGATCCAGCTGGCGAAGATTCAGCGGCGCAGCGCCATTGCCCGTCGAAATGATGACGCCGATGCGATTGCCGGCCGCGAGTTTGTAAAGCTGATCTATGGGCCGGACAGTGTCTATGCGCGACACACGGAGTACGCCACCATCGATCGCATCACGCGGGCCGATTTGGTGGCTTTTCACCGGAATTTTTTTCACCCCGACAACATGATGTTGGCAATCTGGGGTGATTTCAGCACTTCGGAGATGATCAAGAGAATGGAGGAGGCTTTTAAAGGATGGGAGAAGAGAGAGATAGAGTTTCCCGCTGTGCCCGAGGTCAATTACGAGTTTCGCCACACCTTCAATCTAGTCAGGAGAGATGATGTGAATCAGACGAGCGTCTATATGGGACACATCGGCGGCCTCAGGAATGACCCGGACTACTTTGCACTTATCCTGATGAACCGGATTCTGGGTGGTGGATTCACCAGCCGCCTTGTCAAAGAAGTCAGATCACGCCAGGGCCTGGCTTACTCCGTTTTTGGAATCTATTCCGCCCATTATGATCATCCGGGCGTTTTCTTTGTCGGCTGCCAGACCAAATCAGAGACCACGGTTCGAGCGATTCGCGCCATGAGCGAGGAAGTAAAAAAGATGACTCAGAGTGAGGTGACCGACGAGGAGCTGGAAATTGCACGGGAGAGTTACCTCAACTCCTTTGTTTTCAACTTCGATTCCACGCGCGAGATCGTCAATCGCCTGATGACCTATGCATACTACGGGTATCCCCTGGATTTTTTGCAGAAGACGAAGGAAAGTGTCGAAAAAGTCGTCAAGGCTGATATTCTGCGAGTTGCGAAGAGACATTTGCGCCCTGCTCAAATGCAGATCCTGGCCGTTGGACGAGTACAGGATTTTGATGAACCTCTTTCGGTGTTGGGTCCAGTGAACGAAGTTGACATCACCATTCCCGAGCACTGAGGCAACCGAAGAAGAAGATCGCTTTTAACCAACATTTTCGGAAACTACGTAGCCCGCATTTCTGAGCGATGAGCCTCTCCACCAGCATTCATGACATCAAGACACTGGTTCTCTCATTTCACTCAGTCATCGTGATCGAGACGGTGGAAGAGGATCGTGTCATCTCCCTTCTGCGCTCGACAGCAGCGCAGCTGGAGATGCCTTTTTTTGAGTGGTCTATCACGCGAGGTCTGGCGCGCTTTCCCGGCACGACCAGTCTTTATGGGACTGGCGATCCGTTGATTCTTCTCAAAAGCCTGGAGGAACTGGGTGAAGGGATGTTCCTTCTCAAGGACTTCGGGAAGTTTCTGAACGATCCCGCGGTGGCCCGCGGATTTCGAGAGGTCTCGCAGAGGTTTGCCAAGAAACGTTCCACCATCGTAATAACAGGAGAAACAATTCATCTTCCCGCCGAGATTGAGCACGCTGTCGTACACTATGAGCTCAAACTTCCGGGACGTGATGAGCTGCGTAGGGTTGTTGATGCCCTCGTCCGGTCTTTGAGGACCAGCAGCGGTGTTGAGATTCAACTCAGCTCCGAAGATATGGAGGAGCTGCTGCGTGCCCTGAGTGGAATGACTCTGAATCAGGCCAGACAGACCATCGCCTTCGCCGCTCTCAAAGACGGCAGGCTTTCGCCAGAAGATGTCAAAGATGTCCTGGAACGCAAGGCCCAGATGATTCGTGAGGGGGGACTGCTGGAGTACTTTCCGGTGGAAGACAATCGTTTTCAGCTGGGAGGCTTCGGCCGGCTCAAGAGGTGGCTCGAGCGAGCCAAGATCGGTTTCACCCGCGAAGCTCAAGAACTGAACTTGCCTGCACCCAAAGGGATTCTCATTGTCGGTGTCCAGGGTTGCGGGAAGTCCCTGGCCGCCAAGGTCATTGCCCGCCAGTGGAAGTTGCCCCTCCTGAAACTCGATTCTGGAAGACTTTTCGACAAATACATTGGAGAGTCGGAAAAGAACTTCCGTAAGGCAATTAGCCTGGCCGAGTCTATGGCCCCGGTTATTCTCTGGATCGACGAAGTCGAAAAGGCCATGTCAACCAGTGGAGGTGAGGCGGACGGCGGTTTGAGTCGCCGCCTGTTTGGAGCCTTTCTTACCTGGTTGCAGGAAAAGCAGCATGAAGTCTTCGTGATTGCCACCGCCAACGATCTCTCAATCCTGCCTCCGGAACTCTTGAGAAAGGGGCGCTTCGATGAGATCTTTTTCGTGGACCTTCCCAATGCCGATGAACGCCGTCAGATATTCAAAATTCACCTGAAGCTTCGAAAGCAGGATCCAAAAAAATTCGATTTGCGGCGGCTGGTGGAAACTACAGAGGGTTTCAGCGGAGCGGAGATTGAGCAGGCTGTGATCACTTCGCTTTACCGCGCGCTCTATTTGAAACGCCCCCTGGACACGGGACTTCTCCTGAAGGGATTTGCCGAGACGGTTCCCCTCTCCGTCTCCCGTCGGGAGGATATCCAGGG
>JALLOL010000044.1 GCA_027717875.1 Acidobacteria bacterium AH-259-L09
CGCAATGATCTGGCCTGAGTGCGTTCCGCTCGGTCGGCCTCCTCAGCCTACCAGGCCCGCCCTTGCCCGGCTTCGTGACGACCTGGTGTGAGAAATGCGGACTAGACACTCGACTTGCCATTTTGGGTAGCTTGTTCATCCCTTTGAAATTCCTGATTGTCCTCTCCCACGAAGGTTTGGTAAAGAATGAGAAGAACACCGCAAGTGATTGCTGCGTCGGCCAGATTAAACGTGGGCCAACTAAATTGGTCCCTCCAGTGCACTTCGATGAAGTCGATGACATAGTGATTTAGAAGGCGGTCGATAAAATTTCCCAGAATTCCGCCAAGAAGGAGACCTAAAGACACCAATAACCCCTTCTGATCAGGACGAGTTCTCCAGATGTAATAGAGGACAATGGTCACCGCAACGATGGCCATGACGGAAAGAATGATCGGTTTCCATTGTGACTGTAGAGAGTGGAAAAGGCCAAAAGCGATCCCCTCATTCTGCACATACTCAATTTTCAAAAACCCGTCAATAATGATGTAATGCCGAAGCCAGCCACTGTTAGCAACCCACCACTTGGTGATGAGATCAGCCACAAGGATGACAAAGCCTAGAATGATAGCCAGGGCACGCATATCTTTCCGAGTTTCAGGTTCCAAGTTTCAGGTTTCAGGTTCCAAGTTTCAAGTTTCAAGTTTCAAGTTTCAAGTTTCAAGTTCCAAGTTTCAAGTACCAAGTACCAAGCACCAAGCACCAAGCACCAAGCACCAAGCACCAAGCACAGGTTCGTTATCAAAGCCTGAACGTTGTGTCACCCCTAACCTTCAACCTTCAACTTTTCTTAGGACACCGATTTCCTGGAGAACTTCGTAGCAACGAGAACAAATCATAGGCAAACCCGCGTGTGTCCCCACAGAAGGTAAATGATTCCAGCACCGCTCACACTTTTCGCCAAGGGCTTTTGAAACAGACACTTCGATCTTTTCCCCGGAAAGCTCTGAAGCTTCCGTGAGTTCGACATGAGAGACGATGAAGAGAAAGCGTAGATGTTCGGAAAAAGTTTGCAAGTACTCAAAGCTCCTGCGTCCGCATTGGATGTTCACCGTGGCTTCCAGGGAGTTGCCGATCTCTTTTCTCTGACGACTCTCTTCAAGTGCTTTGCTCACCTGGGTTCGGATCTTCAGAAGTGGTTCCCAACGCTCCAGGAGCTTTTTATCTTGGTATTGGTCAATTTCTCTTGAAAACTCAGTCAGATGGACCGATTCGACCGGCCCACCATGCGAGTAGAGATTCTTCCAAACCTCTTCGCAGGTGAAAGGCAAGATGGGGGCGAGAAGACGGACAAGAGTGTCCGTGATTCTGAACAATGCGGTTTGAGCGGCCCGCCGAGCCAGCGAGTCAGGAGCCGAAATATAAAGACGATCCTTTAAGACGTCCAGGTAAAAACTGGACAGATCGACGACGCAAAAGTTGTAAAGGGTATGGTAAACCACATGAAACTCAAATCGCTTGTAGGCTTCCTCGGCCTGGTGAGCTGCCCAGGCCATGCGCGCCAGCGCCCACCGGTCGAGCTCAAATAAACCTTCATTGGACACCTGTTTGGACGCGCCAAAGTCAAACAGGTTTCCCACCGGGAAACGAAGGGTGTTGCGAAGTTTCCGGTAGGCTTCACGCAGCCGCGACAGAATCTCCCCTCCCAGACGTGAGTCTTCGGTGTAGTCAATGGAGGAAACCCACAGTCGGAGAATCTCTGCTCCATCTTTTTTCATAACATCGAGCGGCGAGATGACATTGCCCCGAGACTTCGACATGGCGTGTCCTTCCGCATCCAGTGAAAAGCCGTGGCAGATGACCGTGCGATAAGGCGCTGCATTTCGCACTCCGACAGCGATCAAAAGCGAGCTGTGAAACCAGCCCCGATACTGATCTGGCCCCTCTAGATAAACGTCAGCGGGCCAAGGTAGATTCTCAGCTTCCCGCAAGACGATGTGTTGACTGGTACCGGAATCAAACCAGACGTCTAGAATGTCGTATTCTTTTTCGAGTTCGGTGCTCCCGCATTGACATCGGGTTCCATCCGGAAGCAGTTCGGCGACACTGCGCGAATACCAGGCGTCGGCACTTTCCTTTTGAAAAATGTCGGCCACGTGATCGACAATCTCGCTGCGAAGAAAGGGTTTCTCACATTTTTTGCAGTAGAAACTGGTAATAGGGACTCCCCAGACCCTCTGCCGGCTAATGCACCAGTCTGGCCGGTTGGCGAGCATACTGCCCATGCGCTCTTGGCCCCAGTTGGGGATCCAGCGAACCAGCTTGACCTCCTCAATTGCTCGCCTTCGCAAATCGGCATGATCCAGACTGATGAACCACTGCGGAGTAGCTCGAAAAATCACCGGATTATGGCAGCGCCAACAGTGAGGATAGCTGTGTACAATGGTTTTCTCAGCCACCAAAACTCCCTTTTCGGCCATAAACCGATTGATCTTGGGGTTGGCTTCAAAAACCTGGAGACCTGCAAAGTGCTCGACATCAGAAGTGAACCTTCCCGAATCGTCCACTGGACAGTAGATCTGCAGTCCATGTTCGATTCCCATCAGGTAGTCGTCATGGCCATGTCCCGGAGCGGTGTGGACGGCACCTGTTCCCTGCTCGAGTGTGACGTGGTCAGCGAGAATACTCTTTGATTCACGATCCAACCAGGGGTGTCGAAAGACGAGGTTTTTCAGAGCTTCTCCTCTGAGCGTGATCACGATCCGATAGTCCTCAAATCCGCATTCCTGAGCCACTCGTTCCAGCAACTCCCGGGCGATAATGTAGATCTCGTCCTCCACCTCCAGTAGGGAGTACTCGAAATTCGGATGAAAACAGACCGCAAGGTTGGCCGGGAGGGTCCAGGGAGTGGTGGTCCAGATCAACGCAAAGACCTTCCGGTCCGCCAACTGGGGATGCAGACTTGTTGATTCTCCAACCAGCGGAAACTTCACATAGACCGAGGGACTGCTGTGGTCCGCGTACTCTACCTCTGCTTCAGCCAGAGCCGTTTCGCAGGAGATACACCAGTGCACTGGTTTAAACCCCTTATAGACACTGCCCTTCTCGACAAATCTACCGAAAAGGCGAGCGGTCTCTGCTTCATACTCGTTGCTCATGGTCAGGTAAGGGCTGTCCCACTCCCCGAAAACACCGAGTCGTTTGAACTCTTCGCGTTGGATTTCGACGAACTTTCGGGCGTACTCACGACACTGCTGGCGGACCTTGAGCAGGTCCATGCCTGCCTTTTTTTGTCCCACTACCTTGATTTCGATAGGCAGACCATGACAGTCCCAGCCAGGCAGGTAGGGAGAGTCATACCCTTCCATGGTTTTGGATTTAACAATGAGATCCTTCAAGATTTTGTTGAGAGCATGACCCAAATGAATGTGCCCGTTCGCGTACGGAGGGCCATCGTGCAGGATAAAAGTCTTCCGGCCTTTGCGGGCAGAGCGGATTTTCTTAGCAAGGCCCATCTCCTCCCACTGCGCCAGTATGCGAGGCTCCAGTGTCGGGAGATTCGCCCTCATAGAGAAGTCGGTTTTCGGTAGATTGATCGTCTTTTTGAGGTCTAGTTGGTCAGGCAATCTTCCAATCCTTCGGCCCCCTTAGCGGAGATTGAATTGGACTTCGATGGTGGCAAGAACATCGACCGGCTGTCCATTAAAGGTGCCCGGACGAAATCTCCAATTTGTGGCAATTTCTTGAATGGCCTTCTCTTCCAAGCCGTAACCAAGGCCCCTCAACACCCTGAAGCTGTCAACTCGTCCATTTTTTCGAATGATGGCTTGAAGAATAACAATTCCCTGAACTTTTCCCTTGATGGCGTCGTCCGTATAGGTCGGAATCGTCTGCACTAAGATCTGCGGCATGGTGACACCACTGCCGATTGTATAAATGCCGCCGGCGCCAGTTCCGGGACCTGCACCATCAAGTGGCCCACTGCCGGAACCACCCGTTCGACCCTGTCCCCGACCTCCTCGAGCGGGAGGACCAGGAGGTGCCGTAATATCACCAATATTCAAATCCGCAGCAATTTCTTCCTGTATTCGTGGGATCTCTTCGATCTCCTTCTTACGGATAGGCTCGGGTGCGTTGGGAGTGGGGTCGGGAATCGGAATGAACTCGGGCTTTGGTTTCGGCACCGTCGGCTTTGGCTTGGGAGGAGCTGCCTCCGGTCGATTCCCACCCCCCGCGAGAGCGGCAGGTCTGGCCAATTGTTTCAGGACCAAGACCTCCTGAGTGGGAAGAAAGACCTGACTGCCGAAGGAGGGAAAAACAATCAAGAACAGCAAAATGTGAAAGAGGACGGACAGTGTAGAGGCCACTTGGAATGGCTTGCGGCCGGAGATGTCATCGTGAAAAACGTTGTAGGGATCTTTTACGTACTGAGGACGCTCGGCCTCGCTGATTTTCAGAGCGAGGAGTTCCTCAATAAAATTTTTAACATTCGCTATAAAACTCGACTCTTCGGTCGCCATCTGCTTGCCAACTTCCTGTCCTTATTATCCTAAAAAGCAAAAGTCTTCGAGTCAAACGCTCTACCGATTATGGATGAAGACTGGTAGGAAAAGTATCAAACTGGGATCAGAGCGTGAAATTCCAATTTTGTGTCCCAAGCCGCAGTCATCTCAAAAGCCCCTAAATTGGAATTTCACGCTCTGACCCCTTCCCCTCCCCCGCCCGTGACCGCAAAAGCTGAGAGGTTCGTTCGGGAAAGCCTGCAAATTCTTTTTTTAGCTCTTGTTCTAAGCGCCGGAGGTCCGAGGCCGTGTCAACATCATACCAATGAGGAAGGAGAAAATACTCGTCGGCCGCCAGTTTAGCCAGGGTCTGTTCCAGCACACAAGCCGTGCCCCAATCGATGTCTTGGAAAAGCTCTTTTTTGGGTTCGGAAAGAGCCAACAAATAGTAACCACCGTCTTCGACCGGACCAATTACAACGCGGAAATGGGCAAGTTTTGCCTGCGCCTCTTCAATGTGAGATAAAGGTAAAGAGGGCGTATCACTGCCCAGGAAGACAACCCGGGCCGAAGTTTTTAAAACTTTTTGATAGGCATTCCACATTCGTTCGCCCAAATCTTTTCCTCTTTGGTGATGCAGGTGAATCGCTTCAGATAGGTCATATTTGTGGGAGAATTGATGCATTTCATCATCCGAGCAATCAGCCAGAAACAGATAGCGGTCAATGTCAAGATCAGCAGTTCGATCAAGGGTGTCCAGTAGGAGAGCGTGATGAAGTTGCAGGCAGTCGACAGGAGTTAGAATGGATGACAAGCGAGTCTTGACTTTTCCCAGCCGAGGATATCTGGAGAAAACGAGCAGAGCGTCCCTCAAAAGACTATTTGTGACTCCAGAAAATGTAGTTCCTCCAGCTTTCGGGGGCTCTTGATTCCCAGAGCAGGAAGTTTATTCTGTGAGGAAAGCTATATGGCGCCTTTGGTCGTCTTAAAAGCCTCAAGCCAGCCTCTTCAGGGGTTCGGTTTCCCTTTTTTCTGTTGCAGCGGATGCAGGAGGTGACAATATTTTCCCAACTTTTGCTGCCCCCGCAAGCCACTGGAACCACATGGTCATAGGTCAGTTGACTGGTGGAAAACCTGCCTCCACAGTACTGACAACGAAAGCGATCCCGAGAATAGATATTAGATCGAGTGAACCTCACCTGGTTATGATGACGCTTGACCTTGACGTAGCGAAGCAACCTTAGCACGGAAGGAAGCCGAATAGAGAGGTAGACACTTCGGATCTCGCGGTCGTATTCTGCCAGCACTTCAACCTTTTCCTGGAACAACATGCGGACAGCACGCTTCCAGGAAATCACCTGCAAGGGCTCGTAGGTTGAATTCAAAACCAGGATTTGTTCCATAGCTGAAGAAAATATTTACGGCACCAGCGCTTCCATTGTCAACCCCTTGGCGAGTCGGACAACGAGCTGTGGCGCTGTACATAACGCGAATTTGCGACCCTTTGTTCTTCCGGATTCAGCTTGTCTAAAATAGGTCAAGTGATGATCATGCGAAGGCCGAGCTGCCAACTGAAAGGAACCCCATGAAAAGTCTTGGTTCGCTCCTCTCCAATTTTCTGCACAGCATTGCCTCCAATGAAGAAATTACACTGATTTTTTTGAATGAATTGTGGCCAGAGATCGTCGGAAAAGACCTGGCTCTAAACAGCCGACCGCTGGCTTTGAAAGATAAAAAGCTTATTGTTGCAGTTCCTAGTGAGATCTGGAAAAAAGAGCTGCTGGCTCTTCGCCACATGTTGATAAAGGCCATCAATGAATATTGGAAGCTTCGTCTGGTTGAGAAAATTGGCCTTGAGATCCGTCTAATTGACGACAGTGCGGATTAAGGACAGTTGTCAACGTTTGTGAGCAAAACCTATAATCAAGACCCATGTTCTATTTGTTGCTGAGCGTCGTAGTGATTTGGGTGAGTGTTTGTCCTGCTCTAGGACAGCGCGTTTTTGCTACAGTCGATCCTTCTGCGTTAGAAGAGAATTTGAAATTTGACACCAACAATCTTCACGTGCGACCAGTCCCGCCCGGGGCTAGTCCCGTAGCTGATCTGAATTTTTCGCCCAATGTCGTTTTTTCGCCAGATTCCAGGAAGGCCTTCGTCAGTTATCCTTCCTCCGATAAGGTGGCGGTGTTTGATCCGAAAACAGGCGAGATTGAAAAGGAAGGATATGGGCTGGTGCAGGTTGGAGAGAACCCTGCCCTGATCACGCTGACAGCAGACGGAAAGAAGGTAGCTGTGGTTTGCCTGTTCATCGAGGATAACCTGCCCCAAGTAGGAGAAGATTTCCTGGGAAAACGAATTGGATCAATCTCGATCATTGACGTGGAAACGCTGGTAGTGAAGACACTCGATCTGAAGGGAGTGTTTTTCTCTTTTGCCAATAATGTCGTTTTCTCAGGGGATGGCAAGACTGGTTTCATCGCCTCTTCAGGGACGGACGAGATCCTGCGTTTCGATGTGGAAAGCGCCACAGAAATTACTTCCCGCCTGAAAATGGATCCGGGAACCCGCCCTTCCTCCATCACCATGGCTCCCGATTTCAGTTTCTTTGCAGTGGTCCTGGTGGGTTCGAGTTCCCTCTCTCAGCTGGAGGTCCCGGATTCTATTCAGATCATCGATCTGAATTCGTTCTCAGTTGTGAGAAGCATCCTTCCAAAGGCGGAGGAAAATCGATTGCCTCACAACTTTGTTGTGGCGAACACACTGGCCATTTCCGCGGATGCGAAGTTTGGACTTATCGCCGATCAAGAAAACAGCTCCGTCTCGGCCGTTCCCTCGCTCACTATAGATCACGGCATTCTTCTCGATCTCGAGACAGGCGAAACCGTAACGGTTTTCGATGTTGGCGGACTATCAGGGGCTTCTTTTTCAGTCCCCGGAAGGAAACGCTTTGTAACTATCAGCGAGCTGAGTGTCACAGTCATGGACATCGAATCGCCAGACTCGTTTAGAGTGAACCCGTTTCCCGCAGATTTTCAACCTACGACCCGGTCTGCTTTCTCCAAAGATGGTGCGCGGATGTTTTTGGCCGCCCCTCTTCGGGATGTGCTCCTGGTCGTCGATTTGGACAAGCGCGTGGTCACGCGCTCCCTTGATATAGGTCCGGGTGTGGAACTCGAAAGTAATGGGCAAAAATTCACGGTTCCAGCCGCACCACTTGATGTCGCTCTGTCCCCTGACGAAACAGTTCTAACCGCCCTTAAATTCAATGCCAATACGATCGATTTGCTGCAGGAAACGCAGCGATTCTTTATTCCTCGTCTCCTTTCCAGCGAGCAGTGGTTTACGGGAGTTGCGGTGACGAATAATTCGCCCAGCCAGGCGGAAATTTTCGTGAAAGGATTTGACAAGGTAGGTATCGAATTCCAGGACCTTACGGACACGGAGGACATTGTGGAGTTTGTCAATCCCAACACCATCGAGTTGGGGGCGGGCCGGCAGATCTCCTTCACAGCGGCTGAGCTTTTGCAAGCCGCTCCTGGAACCAGCATCGACGGATGGCTCGATTTCGACAGTGACCAGCTTCAAATGTCAAGCTTCTTGTTGCTCGGTGATCCACAGCTACGGCGGCAGGAGGGGGGATTGGCCGTTTTTGAGACATCCCAGCTAATGATTTTGCCCGAAGTGAGGGTGACGGGTGGATTCGTAACAGAGATCGATATCCTGAACCCCAATGTCAGTCGCGCCAATGTCACGATCAGCCTGTTGAACAGCAAGGGAGAAGTGATTGAGAATATTGATCGGTCGTTAGTTGCCCGGCAGGTTTTCACTGGCTTCTTGCGCGATCCCAACCCGGACGACAATCTCAGTGAAGGGCTTTTCTCCGAAGACGCCTTTGTGGACTTTGCTGGTGGTTACGTCAGTGTCTCCAGCACGGCAGGGATCGTCGCTTTTGAGCGCTACTACGACGATCAGCGCCTGGCCGCTCTAAACGGAATTGGGGCCGCAGCTGGAGTAGAACTTCCAAGAGCATCATATGTGCCGCAAGTCGTGGCCTTTGGAGGTTCGCAAACCTTCGTGAACTTGATCAACACAGGAACTGAAAAAGCCCAGGTCACGGTCTCATTGTTCTATAAAGACCCCCAGGGAGAAGATCGGGAGACCTCAGTGCCTCTGGAAATGGAATCCGGTGAGGTGATCAGGGAAAACTTGGTAGACCTTTTTAACCTCGCTAACCCAGGCAGTATCATTTCAGGATGGCTCCTCATTAAGAGCAATATTCCTGGAATTATTGGGGACGCTGAAATTCAGGCCTTTTCCGGACGGGCAATGACCACCATCCCCGCTCAAGGCTCTCCCACGGGAAATTTTGTCTTTTCTCATGTGGTCCAGGGATTGGGGCTCTCTACCGGGCTTGCCTTTGTCAATCCGGGGGCGGTGACCGCCAATGTGCGGCTCGAAGTCTATGCAGGGTGTGCTTTCCAACCATCAACTCAACCGTGTACAGGTCAGGCCGCTTTGTTGGACAGTGTCACACTTTCAATAGGACCTTCTCAGCGAGAGGTCGGACTCTTGAAGGAATTTTTCCCCAAGGTATCCGAGTTGCTGGGCGGTCATATCAAGGTGACCTCCGAGCAAGAGATTGTTGGTCTTGAACTCTTCTTCGCGGACAGTCTTGAATATCTGGCCGCCGTCCCGGCCCAGCCAATTACCCAAGGGGTCAGACCTTGAGTTTTTCGTTTTCGGCCCCAAAAACGAAACACTCAAGGTTTGCGCCCTTCCTTCCCCGACAGCTCGAAAGCACGAGGGCACGAAAATTCCAAATTATGTCATAATAACAAACCCGTGAAGCGTTTCCTTACTGTAATAGTCCTCGGCTCATTCTGCTGCGGGTATCTGTGTGCCCAAACAGCTGACCTCGCCGGATCCTATTACCACTTCAGCCTTGCTAAGATGCACGAAATTCGCGAGGAGTACGGCGAGGCAATATCAGAGTTCGAAAAAGCTATTTCTCTTGATCCAAAAAGTGCACAGCTTAGAGTGACCTTCGCTGAAACCTTGTGGAAAGGGGGAGATATTAGACGAGCTGTCGAAGAGTGCCACAAGGCGACGGAACTTGAACCCAATAGCAGCGCTCCTCACTTCCTCTTGGGCCAGATTTATTCAAATTTTCGAGCGAGCGAGCAAGCCAACATGATCGATAAAGCAATCCAAGAATTCGAGCGCGCTGTGGAGCTGGATCCAGAACACTTTCAGGCACTTTACCAGCTGGGCCAGCTTCAATTTGCGAAGAAAAACTACCGCATAGCGGCCGACGTTTTCGACCGCTTTCTCCAATTGCAACCCTGGATCGTCCAGGCCTACGAGAGAAAGGCAAGGGCGCATATTGAGCTCAACGAAATCGAAGAAGCCATCGAGGGTCTTGAAAAGTCGCTTAATTACCATGGCGGTAACCTCGAGAATCTCAAGTTGCTCGGCAAGCTCTACGAGCAGACAAAGCAATATGACAAAGCACGGGAGCTTTATGGCCGATTGCTGGAAAGCGCTTCTGACCCCGACATTCAATTCCGGCTGGCGATTTTGCTCTCTGAGCAAAAACGTTTTGCGGAAGCCGTGTCCGTTCTTCGAGAGTTGAAGGAAGCCTTTCCAAGGCATCTGCGGATTAAGATTGCCCTGGGCCGAGCGCATAAAGGCCAGAAAAGATATGCTGAAGCCGCTGAAGTCTTCCAAGAAGTATTAGAAGTGGAACCTAGCCATTTCAGAGCCAATTATGAGCTGGCTGAGACGTTGGTCTTCCTGGGAGAACGGCAGCAAGCCATCGAACGGTTTCTTAACCTGCTGGAAACTAGCGAATCGGATCAAGACCGAACTTCCATCCAAACCAATTTGGCATTCCTTTATCAGGACATGCGTCAGTTCGACAAAGCTGTTGAGCTTTTCCGTACGGTGATGCAAGAGAATTCTGAAGATGATCTTGCCCGGCTTCGGTTGGTCTATGCCCTCAAAGAAGCCGGCCGGCTCCAAGAAGCTCTGACTTTAAGTGATCGACTCCTGAAAAAATATGAAAACGAAACTTATGAAAAGACGCCAAGCAAAAGCTATTTTGTGATCGGCCGTGCGCAGATACTTTCGGCTGCGGACGAGCTGGAGAAGGCAATTGGTTTGCTTGAAAGGGAGATCGATCGCCATTCAAAGCCGGAAGAGCTGTATCTGGCAGCCAGTCAACTCTACGTTGACCATAAGAAATACAAAAAAGCAGAGAGAATCATCAAGGAAAGGATGTCCCGAGACTCGGACAGCGAGAGGATGCAATTCCAGCTGGGAGCCATCTACGAACGGCAAGGTGACGTCGATCAAGCAGAAGCTGTGTTTGAAAAGATTCTGGAGAAAAACCCCGAACATGCCGGAGTCCTCAACTATCTAGGTTACATGCTGGCCGATCGAGGGATACGCTTGCGGGAGGCTCTGGATTACATTAGAAAAGCTGTCGAGATCGAACCTCACAATGGTGCTTATCTGGATAGTTTGGGCTGGGTTTACTTCAAATTAGATCAACTCAAACAAGCAGAGCTCAACTTCGCACAAGCCGTTCGAATAACCGATGACGATCCTACCATCTATGATCACATGGGCGATCTTTACTATAAGTTGGGGCAATACGATACGGCTCGAAAGTATTACCAGCAGTCCATTCTTTTTGCCACCGAAAAAGAAGAGCAAAGGAAAGTCCAGAAGAAACTCATCGAACTGAAAAAGCGACTCTCTAAGAAAAGTCATTGACCCACCATTGGCTAACAGTCAGTGATTGACCATTGACAGGTCTAAGCGTTCCCTCATTTGCCAAGATCAACTGGGTCCTCAAAATTCTGGGAAAGCGCACTGACGGGTATCACGAACTGAGGACGATCTACCAGACCATCGACCTGGGAGAAGAGATTATTTTCGAAAGGACCTCGGGACGGACGATTCAACTTGAGGTCCTAGGGAGAGAGGTCGCCACGGGTGAAAAGAATCTTTTGTACCAGGCAGCTGATTTATTAAGAACGACTGCGGGGTTGCGATCAGGAGTGAACATGTGCCTGAAAAAGAAGGTCCCTGTCGGGGCTGGGCTGGGAGGGGGTTCCAGCAATGCCGCAATGGCCCTGTTAACGCTCAATCACCTCTGGGGATGCAAATTGCCGCTGAAAATACTGGTCCAACTCGCCGCTCAGTTGGGGTCGGACGTTCCATTTTTCTTATTGGGCGGCACCGCCCTTGGGGTGGGAAGAGGGGAGAAGGTCTTGCCTTTGCCCGACGTGCTGGGATCACAAAGTCTCGTACTGTTTCATCCCAATTTTGAGGTTTCCACCAAAAAGGCCTATGCCCTGGGAGATTGGGGAATTTACGATGGGCGTCAAATATTGACAAAGAAAACCTTGGATACTACAATTCAGCGTCTTCGTCAGGCCGTTGAACAGAGGGGGGAAGGTTGGTCTTTCCTAGAGAATGACTTCGAAGACCTTCTATTCAAGTATTATCCTGTTCTTGCTGAAGCCCAAGACAGCTTACGACAGGCAGGCTGCGCACAGGTGATGCTTTGCGGCAGCGGTTCAACCCTCTTCGGACTAGGCAAAACCAAACAGGTGAAGGGAAAAGCTAAGGCAGTCACTCAGAACAGAAGGGGAGAGTTTTTTTTCTGTCATATCCTTTCCCGGGAAAATTACAGACGAATTCTAGGTCAATCGGGTTTGCTCCTATTATAGTTATGTCCAAGCTTAAGGTTTTTTCCGGCACTGCAAATGTCCCGCTGGCGCAGGAGATTTGTGATTACCTGGACGTGCCTTTGGGGCAAGTGAAGCTGCGGCGGTTCAGCGACGGTGAGGTCAATTTTCAGATTTTGGAGAATGTCCGGGGTCAGGATGTCTTTATCATTCAGCCAACTTCTCCACCCGTGAATGAGAACCTCATGGAACTGTTGATAATGATCGACGCCTTCAAAAGGTCCTCAGCCCAGCGCATCACTGCCGTCCTCCCTTATTATGGGTATGCTCGTCAAGACCGGAAGGACAAGCCGCGGGTTCCCATATCCTCCAAATTGGTGGGAGATTTGCTTTCTGCCGCTGGAGCTCATCGTCTGCTCACCATGGATCTGCACGCAGGACAGATCCAGGGTTTTTTTAATATTCCCGTGGATCACCTGTTCCCCACGCTCATTTTTTTTAAATACCTTTCCCAATTGGGCCCCGACAATCTGACAGTGGTTTCACCTGACGCGGGTGGCGTGGAGAAGGCACGCGTTTATGCGAAACAATTCAGAGCAAGTCTTGCCATCATCGACAAGCGGCGAGTAGGCGACAATGAAGCAGAAGTTATGCACATTGTAGGAGAGGTCAAGGATAGGGATGTGATCATTATAGATGACCTTATCGACACCGCCGGAACCCTGATGAGGGCGATGGAGGCAATAGTTCGGGAGGGCGCGCGCAGGCTTTTTGTGGCTGCCACCCACGCCGTTTTGTCGGGTTCGGCCATCCAGCGCATCGCGGATTCAGATTTTGAAAGCGTTTTGGTTACAAATACTATTCACCTCACTGAAGAAAAAAGGATACCCAAAATTAAGGTGCTGAGCGTGGCCAGGCTCTTGGGCGAAGCGATCAAGTCAATTCATGAGGAGACTTCTGTGAGCAAGCTTTTCGTTGTTTAGTGCCTCGTT
>JALLOL010000045.1 GCA_027717875.1 Acidobacteria bacterium AH-259-L09
CATTTAGTCCTCAAAGAGTGGCGCTCGGATATGATAAATGACAAGAAAGTGGTCGTTGTAATGCCTGCCTACAACGCCTCGAAGACACTTCGTAAGACGTTCAAAGAAATTCCCCACGATGTATTGGATCAAGTCATTGTGGTCGACGACGCAAGTCATGATGACACGGTCAATATTGCGACATCGCTGGGAGCCTTGACATTTGTTCACGAGGCGAATCTTGGTTACGGTCGTAATCAGAAGACCTGCTATAATGAGGCGCTGAAACTCGATGCAGACATCGTGATCATGCTACATGCTGACTACCAGTACACACCGCTTCTAATCACGGCCATGGCGAGTTTGATCGCCTATGGGCAGTTCAGCGTTGTATTAGGTTCCCGCATTCTCGGAACTGGTGCCCTAGCTGGAGGCATGCCTAGGTATAAGTACGTGTCCAATCGGTTTCTAACTTTGTTCCAGAACCTGCTTCAAAACCACAAGTTGTCAGAATACCATACAGGCTATCGGGCCTTTTCTCGTGAAGTCCTTACCACACTACCCTTGATGGAGAATTCCGACGATTTCCTCTTTGACAATGAAATGCTAGCTCAGGTTATCTACTTCGGCTACAGTATTGGCGAGGTGACCTGTCCTGCCAAATATTTCGAAGAGGCCTCCTCCATCAACTTCAGTCGCAGTGTCAAATATGGCTTTGGGGTGCTCTGGACTTCGATGCGGTTCCGATTGCAGCGGTGGCGGTTGTGCAAGTTTCGGATTTTCAACCCCTCGGGTCGCAAACTTCCGTTTGTGGAAGAAACTCAACCCTACTACAGTGCTGCGATCCCATCTGACTGATCTTCGACAGTTTCACAATTCTGCGCCATTTTGCAGGCTGTTTTCAGGACGAGTGTAATCCGAATTTGACCGAGCACAGAGTAGAGGAACTCATCCGTCAGCGAGTTTATGAGCTTGCTCTGGGTTATGAGGATCTCAATGACCAGCTGTTCTTACTTACTTAGTGGCTGTAATGATTGGCGGTGATATACGTTGCAACACGTAAATCGCCTCGAGATTTTTGTTGTACTGGGTGACTGGCTCGAAACTCCGCCAAAAAAGCTCCGGACGATGTGCATCCTTCCAAAAGTGATCCAGAACAGTAAGCAATCTGTACTGAGTATCAGGTCTATCCCAGGACTGGAATAATTTGACCAGGTCCGCGACTACTGGACCAAAAGCGACGATGTAGTCTGGCGGAATCCTTCCCTCGAAATGGATCGGATCAAGGTCTTCGAATTGTGGTTCGGGCGGATATTCGATTTGCCACGCATAAACGGCCTTGGGAGCATGAAACATCAAAGGATAAGCCATATAATCGGGCAGTATCCAAATTGAGTTTCGCTCACCCACATTCTCGTTTATCCATCTTGCTGTGATGGTATAAGGATCGCCGGGTGGAGTAATCAGTTCCCCAACGTATTTGACGATCGTTGATCGAAAACCGTCGGGAAGAAAGGGGCCTCCGTGCAGCAGATTGGTCCCGAAGGCAATCATACCCAGTGCAATGGCGAACCACCGTGCCCGAATGGACAGCGTTCGTAATGACAGCACACCGATCGCGATACATAATGGAATAATCGGCGCCAGATACCGGACATCGGCGACGGACGGACTCACCAGCGTGCGAATAGAAGTCAGGCGGATCGATTGACTGAGCAACTGGGGGGAGATCAATGTCACGACCAATACATAAATAAAAAGACTGAACGGGGCACGCAGAAGCCAAGTTTGTCGGAAAATAAAATAGAGAAGTGGTGCTGCCAGCAAAAGACCCCCCACTCCAAACTCGCATCTGTTTAAATCCCGAAAGTTCCACCAGAAAAGTGTCGCTTTATCGCTTAAGCTGTTTAAAAAAACATATTGACCAAAACCTGTTGAGAACGGGTTCCAGATTTGAGCAAGCAAAAGACCCGCGATGAGTTGCGGCAGCAAGAGCATTGCCCAATCAGCCGTTTCAAGGCGACGGTGTTTGCGACCCCAAATCAGATAATCGCCCACCAGGCATACGTACAACGCCACATAACCTATATAATTCGAGGCCATCAGGCAGAGCGAGAGGAAGACCATTGCCACGAGCGTACGGCGACGTCCATTCCAGTGAAAGTACAAGTAAGCAATTGCTGTTGAGAAGAGAAGGGCAGGCCCGTAATAACGACACTGCCTGGAGTAAAGAAAAAACGATACATTGCCAATGATAGCTAGGCTCATCAGTAGCCAAGTCATCCCGTCGGCTTCAGCTTTCCACAGCCACCAAATCATGAGAACGATGCAACCCAAGCCGCAAAAAGCGAAGGGCAGACGGGCAGGCAAAGCACCCTCCCCAAACACGTAAATAAACGGTGCAGCCAGGAATGCCGAGAGAGGGGGAGTGGAGCGGTCGTACAGGTCTTTTAGAAGCAATCCGTTACCGTATGCCACGATGTTGTGGTCAATTACCGCAATGGTGTCACCGGTACGTAAGATTCCCTTGGCTGATAGCGCAATCAGTGCTTCGTCATCCCACAGCGCATAATGTCCTAAGCGTGCGAAAATCAGAATTGCCGCTACCAAGAAGATCGCGAGCGCGATGGACATCCGAACTCGCGTTAACTGTCCTGGAAACCGACCAAGAAGCAGCTGGTGTTTGCTTTTGTTAGACAAGTCCATCTTCCACGTTTAATTGTCGCGCCAACCTTGTACAACCAGCAGCTGTAAATTTTCGTATTCGCTCACCGGGCCATCAACAGGAATCCTGACAAACTGAGAACGCAGGCCGTGTGTTAGAAGAAAGAAACCAACCTGTGCTGACCACACTTCTTGGTAAGGCCATTCAAGCCAGCCCCACGGGGAATTTGGCGCAGGGGGCAAGGAAGGCTCAGCGACTCCAAGTCTTGGCAAACGAATGGTGGCAACAACCCACACGCGATTGCCAGATTGCAGGGTTTTGACAACATTGTGAAGTATATCGTCGATAGGATTACAAGACCCCATCTTGGCTTTCAGCAAATCGTAGCGATGTACTTGATGATCGGCGATGTTTGGAAGCGTCATCCAATTCGCAGCCGTCCTGTAGTAGCGATTAAAACTGACCCCACAAAACCAGGGGTCCACAAGGATAAGATCCTCCGCGGAGGAGGACTTTTCCAATTCCCGTATGATGAGGTCGATATTGGTCTGTCGCACCTGCACTTTCTGCCACGCCGGAACAACCAATGTGCATGTAATGATGATGACAAAGGCCAACCGTGCAGTTCGTATCCATGTAGTCTTTGCAAGGAATTGAATAACAGAGTCAAGCGTTACGGCAACTAGGGCGATTAGTGAAAGGTAGTGCCACGGGTGAGTAAGATAGCTCAGTATCTTCAGAAAGACGCAGTATGATCCGATCGCTATGAGCATTGCCAGGGCACAAATCAACAGTAAGTCCCTTGGTTGTTCATTGAGTTCGCTTGTCGGATTCTTCCAGGGTAACCAAGTGACTCCGGCCACGGCCAGCACCAAAAGTACGTGCCACACCCAAGCCATAAAAGGTAAAGGAGAACCTAATGTGTCCGATAGTTGACTCCAAAGCCACGGCAGTGTGATTGGATATTTAAGGACGATGTTCCATTGCTGAGCATCTGTGAGTGGCCTGACATAAGGCAACATTGACAAAGCTGCCACGAGACCAATGCCCAAGACAATTGATGCTACTCGCCATCGTCTTCTTTTGAGGCTGATAGTAATAGCCGCAGTGCAGATCGAGAAAAGTAGGACAGAGTTATAGAAGAGACAATGGACACTTGCCAGTGCCGCCAGCAATGCCGCGGCCGTTCTGGGCCAATTGGGCTGTTCGATTACTCTTGCCAATAGTGCGAAAGTTAGTAGGATGAGTCCGATTCCTAAACCATACCCGCGAATCGAATCGCCCCATTGAATGAAGAAAGGATTAAATCCAAGCAGCACGAGAGAAATAAGCGGAAGGCCCTGTCCGACTAATCTCGCATTCAGCCAGAGCGCACCAATAATTCCCATCCCGACGAGCATCCCCAGTACCCGAAAATCAAAGTCGCCAGCACCCACTATGGTGGTGTACGCACGGACCGCAAATGGGAAAAGTATCGGAAAGGCTTCATGCTGGAAATTCTGGAGAATATCCCTCGCCGTAGGCAATATTGCGAGCTGGACAGCACCGGCTTCATCTCGCCAAAGCGCGCCAGCGTGACTCATACGCACGACATGGAGCCAGATAACGACAATGCTCAGCGCGATGGCCACGACCCATTCCGATTTCTTAATCATGGCCGATTCCGCCAGCCCTGCATCGCCATGAGCGCCCCAGCCAAGATTTTCACTGATATGTTTAGTTCAGTGATGGGTATGATTTCCTTTGCCCGGACCTAACAGAGAATAGTAAAGATCACGATCGAAATCAGCGTTGGCCGCCGGACGCTGGGAAAAAGCACTGCAGTCAGGTGCACCAACCCGACAGCGCCCAAATAGTATTGCAGCCCCCATGGTTTCAATCGGTCTTTCCGTAGGGTTGTCGTACTCAACCAAAATCTCAAGGACATCACCTTTCTCAACTAATATTCCCTCCGGGAGACCCACCTGGTGGACCTCTGTGATCTTCCCTTTAGCATCATACCGAGGGCTCATATCACAAATCTTCTTACCCGTAGTAAGATTTCGAAGCCTTATCCTCTGGCCATGTTCATGGATATGAAATGTGATGTAGTGGATTTTGAAGTCATGCCGAACGTCAACAAGCCGAATGCGCTTGTCCTCCCTTTTTGGAAGAACGTAATAACCCCAATGCCCAGGAGCCACATCCTCCGGCTGCTCAAAAACACTCATCATCTGGGGATAAAGAACTATCCTATCGGAGGAGTCCACAGGTTCAAGTTCTAGGATCAACTTGGAGGAGACCCCGAAAATAGGGTGCCTAGTGGGATTGTTATACATGAGTTTTGATTTACAGTAACTAGCAGTTTGTCGGACTTAGGCCGGTGAATTCGGCTAAGTGTTTGATTTTACAGGACATAAGTTTTGACCCTCAAAAGTGCCGTTGTTGAAAACAAAGGACTTACGGCGAAAGTCCGACAGGCTGCTAGGACAATAATATTTCCCATTTCCCCACTCATTTATTTTACTCCACAACTCAGGCAACAAGCTTGCCAAAATGATACGCTACCGAGCGCCTCAATAATGGGATGCCTTATTTTAAGTGGCTTATAAGGAACACACGATGCAATCTAAATGAGCGTTGTGAGGTCGAAACTAATACAGATTGTCAACTGGAATGAGATATTGTGTCAACGACGATTGACATCTGCATCCTGTTAGAGAGCGAGAGATGGACTGACTACCTTATGGTGTTTTAACTCCGTGTGCGATATACGAACATCCCGTCGAAGATTGTTTAAACAAGCTCAAGGGAACTGTGGCATTCTTGAAAGTGGACGGCAGAATAGGGGTTGCTAGGAGATGAAGACTTTTCGAGGAATCCAGTTCGACAGACTCTTTGTTATTTTGCTTTTTCTGGCAGCCGGTCTTTTAATATTTTCGAATCTGGACAATATTTATCTTTGGCAAGATGAAGCAGAAACCGCACTCACATCGAGATCGATCGGCCAGCATCTTTTCCCCATGAACTTTGACGGCAGGAATATCATCAAAAACACTTATCCCGAGGCAAAGCTGTCTCAAAATTTGGTTGAAAAAACTCATTCCTGGCTTCAACACTACCTTGTATTCTTAAGCTTCCGCATCTTTGGGGAAAATACTCTTTCGGCACGTTTTCCCTTTGCATTATTCGGGCTTCTTTCAGTCATCTTTTTCTACTACTTTTGCAGGAGACACTTGGAAAGCCGAGCAGTCTCATTCATCGCTCTTGTTTTGTTCGTATTCTCTGTCCCTCTCATCCTTCATTTCAGGCAGTGCCGGTACCATGCCCCGATGGTCTTTTTGGCCATCGCTTCCATGGATGCCTATCTCAATCTCTTGAAAGGGAAGAAGGGGGCCCTTCCCTATTTTGTGTTGACGAATGTCATCCTATTTAATTCACATTTTGGAGCTGCCGCTTCGTACATGGGGGGATTCGTCCTGCATTCGCTTTCCTCCAGAGAATGGAAAGGGACAAGGAAATACTTCATCATGGGACTGGCGATCATCGTGTTAGTCAATTTGCCCATGGTTTTGTTTGCCTACACCTTTATTTGGGATAAGAGTGGCTTTGACTTTTTGTTTGTGTTTACGGTGAGGGAGTTATTAAGTAAGTACCTGCTTGAGTACACGAATAATCACATTGCTCCTCTTATCCTACTTGCTGCATGGGCCTTGATCTATGTCGTGAATCCGAATGGTCGTCGGCAGGGAGCAAGGCGATTATCTTTGTTCGCTTTCATCCTCATTTCGCATTTCTGTCTTTTGCTCTCTTCCAGATATCTTCCCTATTTCCGAAATTTGGTTCCTATGATTCCCCTCTTCCTCATTATCTTGGCGCAATTCTTCTATCTTGTTTTTCGTAGGTTTAAGATCGGGGGGGTGGCCATGATTTTGTTGTTTGTGACAACGGATATTTTTTCCTTACCTGTGACACTATTGCATGAACGAACATGGACGCGCGCGCTCAAGAACAAGGTGAATTTTGCTCTGATGGATTTCATTGATGAAATCACGCACGATTATGATGGACCGGTGGAGGGAATTGTCAGGTACTTGAAACAGCATGCACGCAACGGAGACCTTGTGGTTACGAATTACGCCGACTTACCTCTGATGTTCTATACCAATCTCAGGGTGATGGGAGGATACGGAGAGGTTGGGCTCTCGGATCAACAGGAATACAGAGAGCGTGGTGTAGAGTTGGTTGAGAAGCCTGATTGGATTGTGTTGAGAAGAGGTTGGCCGGTCAATCCCAGATATTTCTATTTTCTTCGAAAGTACCGATACAAGGAAATCGAAATCAATGCCGTAGACATACTCTGGGAAAATCGACCCGATCCAAGTTGGCATCAATATCGAAGCGTCACCAAGGGAGAGAGGGTTAAAATCTTTCAATTGTCTGAGTAGAACTCGGTTCTTTGGTATTTCTTACATTTGTTTGTTGCTCCCGTGACATTGACGGGAACAATCGACTTCACGCTTTTTGGGGTCACGACCGACCGGATTCCTCGACGCTGTAGTATCCTAGAGAATAGCGCAAGGCACAGCATGTTTTACTTCCTATAAATTAGGATTAAATAAATAGGAGCCTTAACAATGCTAAAACAAGAATTTCAAAAGGGTAAAAACTGTACGATCTATGATGGTGCCGCTATATTTCCTAATGTCAAGTTGGGTGACAATGTGGTTGTCTTTCCAGGAGCCGTCATTGGGCGCCCGCAGCTAAGCACCGGAGCGACGATCCGACAGGTCGAGGTCAGTGACTTGAAGCCTGTGGAAATTGGTGATCATTGCGTCATAGGCGCCAATGCAGTGATTTACATGGATGTCAAAATTGGCCGTCGTTCTATGATTTGCGATACTGCGTGCATTCGAGAAGGCTGTGAAATTGGGCAGTTATGTGTGATCGCCATGGGAGTCACGGTTAATTACAATTCCAAGATTGGCAATCGGGTAAGAATCATGGACAACACACATATCACAGGCAACGCGATTATCGAGGATGACGTCTTCGTCAGTACGCAGGTCACTACAACCAATGATAATACGATGTTGCGAAAGCAAGTGAAGACAAATGCCTGGGAAGATTCTGGCCCCACGATTCGGCAGTTTGCAACCATCGGTCAAGGTGCCGGCATTTTACCGGGAATAGAAATTGGCGAAAATGCTCTTGTGGGTGCGCATGCGCTCGTGACAAAGAATGTTCCGCCTGAATCGGTTGTTATGGGTGTTCCAGCAAGGGTTGTCCGCCAACTCCGTCAGGAGGAATTGAAGAGTTAGAGTCTTTTACCGCAGAACGAATTCTTTCCCGTCAAGTGGGCAACCGTGCAGGCTTTCGCCACAGCTGGGCGCCCGACAATTTGCTGTGCGTTTCAGATCCGAAGGAACCCACGGTTGGCCAACGAGCACGCCAGAACAACAGCAAAGTCCCGAATTGTCAATCTCATCAGAAGAATTACTCCGGTCCCCAAAGCCGCTGCTTCTTAACACATGTTCCCATCCTTAATGCTGGTCTCGTTTGCCACCCTCAGGCCACACTCGACGAAGCAATGGTTTCCAATATGCACTTTTCAGTGATAGATACTTCATTACATCAGTGAAAGCCCAGATTTCGGCCTGCCGGCTGACACGATGCGTTTCAACAATTCACGTGGATTGTAGTATAATTGCTAAGTTTTTACAGTCTGCGTTGAATTTCGCTTTGGCCACGTTTGCAGTGCGGAGTCTTTTCTTTATTCCTGTTTACAATCAGATCAAAGAGTTTCCGGGAGTCCTCCAGGACCTCCAGAACACAGCCCTGCCCTGCGATACTATTCTGTTGGTGAACAACGGATCAAGTGACGGGTCCGAGGACCTCGTCCCCGACAGCGGATACCCTTACATCGACTTAGCCGAGAATCGTGGAAGCGGTTACAGCTACAAGCTTTCCCTTTTGTGGGCGCTCGAAAGACAGTACGAGGTCTTCGGAACCATGGCAAGCAACGGCAAGATGCTTGCCCAGGACATGAGGAGCGTTTTACATCCGATTCTCAAAGGAGAAGCAGACTACGTGACCGGAAGTCGTTTTCTGCCGGGCGCAGAGTCTCCAAACTTGCCCACATTTCGCCGAATTTCCATACCGTTGGTCAACTCATTCGTCAAGTTTCTGACCGGCGTGCAGTTGACCGACGCCACATGTGGCTACCGTGCCTTCAAACTGGACCTTATACGAAGAGCACAATTCGATTGGCAGGCCGAGTGGCTCCACACCTATGGTCTGGAATATTATTTGTACGCCAAGGTAATACTGGACGGAGAGATCCGATGGAAGGAAGTTCCGGTGACGATGCGCTATCCGCCCAAGGGTCAGCGCTACAGCAAGATTAGGCCCTTCGTCGATTGGTGGGCAATGGTGAAACCCTGGATCATCGCCCGTTTTGATGGGAAAGGTTTTGCCCAGGAGATGAATCATCCATGACAATTGGCAAAAAAATCGTCATCAACGTCATCGGTGCCGGACGGTGGGGTCCCAACCTAGTTCGAAACTTTTCCAACTCGCTTCATTGCCGGGTCGGAGTGATCTGTGATTTGGACGAGGAAAAGCTTCAGAACCTCGCCCCGCGATTCCCCGGTGTCCGCTTGACAAAAAACACCGAAGAGACGACCACCGACTCGTTGGCAGACGCGCTAGCCATTATCACCCCGGTTTCCACGCATTACTCACTGTCAAAACGAGCTCTCTTGGCCAGCAAAGACGTCTTTGTTGAAAAGCCTCTCGCTTTGAGTGTCGAACAGTGTGAGGAACTTGCCAAATTGGCCAAGCAACGAGAACGGATCCTCATGGTGGGGCATGTGTTCGCGTTCAACGCAGGGATCAGATACGTCAAAAAGCTCCTGGACGATGGCACAGTTGGCAGGGTGATTTCGATACACGCGATTCGCACCAATCTCGGCCCCGTGCGATCCGACGTCAATGTCTTGTGGGATTTGGGAGCTCACGACCTCAGCATTTTCAATTATTGGTTGGACGGAGAACCTTTCAGCGTCACTGCCTCGGGTCTTTCGTATTTGTCGCGAGAACGAGAAGATACAGTTATCGCCAACTACCTATATCGGAACGGCGTGATGGCCACTATTTATACGAGCTGGCTGCACCCCCGGAAGGTGCGAGAAATCACTGTGGTCGGAGAAGAGAAAATGGTTGTTTGGAACGATATGGATCTGCACGAACCAGTGCGAATTTACGACAAAGGCGTTGATCAAAAAAAGGATCTTTACACCGACACGTTTGGGGCCTTCCAGCTAACACTGCGAGACGGGGCCGTCACTATTCCGCCAGTGCGAGGCAAAGAACCCCTGGCAACCGAATGTGATCATTTTATTGAGTGTGTTCTCGAAAGAAAAACGCCTCTGACCGATGCAGCGAGTGGATTGGCGGTAGTCAGGGCTTTGGCCGCAGCCGATAATTCCATTCGTAATAACAGCAGAAGCGTCTCCTTGAAATGATGTCGTTTGGGAGATTGTTCCCCTGGTCGGGACTGAAGCGCAGGGCCTCAGCCGAACTTTGGTGATCTATCGCGAGGAAGGACCAGATCAATGATCACAATTCCGTTGGTGGATTTGACAAGTCAATATCGCTCCCTTTCGAGCGAGCTCAAGAGTGCCGTCCAACGGGTGATGGAGCGGGGAGATTTCATCCTCGGACAGGAGGTGGCTGATTTCGAAAGCGAATTTGCTCAGTTTTGTGGGACTGCCCATGCAGTCGGTCTGGCGAATGGTACAGATGCTCTGCATTTGAGCCTTCGAGCTTGCGGCATCGGACCTGGTGACGAGGTTATCACCGCGGCAAATTCCTTCGTGGCCACGGCAGCTGCCATCTCATTTGCTGGTGCAACTCCAGTTTTCGCCGATGTGGATGCGCGAACCTATACTCTCGACCCAGCGGCGGTTGAGAAAAAAATAACCCCGCGGACCAAGGCGATTATTCCGGTTCATTTGTACGGTCAACCTGCTGACATGGACCCCATCATGGAATTGGCGCGAAACCATATGCTGAAGGTCATCGAAGACGCCTGTCAAGCTCATGGTGCAGAGTACAAAGGAAAACGCGTCGGTTCAATCGGGGATTTGGCTGCTTTCAGTTTCTATCCTGCAAAAAATCTCGGCGCCTTCGGCGATGCCGGAGCTGCGACCACCAATGATCCCGAACTGGCTGAACGCCTGAGGATGCTGAGAAATTATGGGCAGCGACAAAAATATTACCATGACTTTCCGGCCTTCAACAGCCGCCTCGACACAATCCAGGCCGCCATCTTAAGAGTCAAGCTACGACACATCGAGGAGTGGAACGCCAGGCGGCGGCAAGCTGCATTAGTTTACGAGAGACTTCTCGCTGAGACTCAATTCAGCCCTCCTTCTCCCGCCCCCTATTCAAAACATGTCTTTCACCTCTACGTCATTCGCTCCCGCCGGAGACCTGAACTCTGCAACTTTTTCCATCAGAGGGGTATCAGTGCCGGAATTCATTATCCAAAGCCCGTTCCTTTTCAAAAAGCTTACATGCATCTGGGACACCAACCTGGCGATTTCCCCGTCACTGAAGCCGCCTGTTTGGAAGTATTGTCACTTCCAATGTTTCCGGAAATCACTCAGACGCAGATAGAGACCGTCTGCCGTGCACTGCAAGAGTTCGAAAACTGAAGGGAAACCGAGGAGTGGGCCTGCTTTACGCTTTATCTGTCTCACCCACCAGACCCAGCACCTTCGCACCATTGTCCGTGCGAACACAGTTTTTATTAGTGCAGACGCCAGCTACCAGCCTATTGCATTGCTCGGATCGCAGGTGTAGAGCCAAACCGGCTTTCCAAGGCTCTTAGTGGGATCGAAGAGATCACACAAACTGGGCGAGATAAACTTTGATGACAAACGTCGATTGATGGGGACATCCTTCCAATCCAGTGAGGACTACATCCCCGTTTATGCCGGAAAACCCACGTTCAGAACCCGTCCTGTCCAAAAACTCGAACGACACATAAGTTCTCCTCCCAAAATGATTTAGATGTCGAAATCCGAGCGTTTCAGGATCGAACTCTCCATCTGGAGCCTCCAGGCTGAACTTGTCCCGATGAGTTTTCCTCCAAAAGGACACAGTTCTACGTCCGAAGGTACAGGCAGAGCAATAATCCATGCGTTTCTATGCCGCAGCACGGTAGGAATACTTGAACATTCCACCTAACCGTTCGGGACACTGCACCACCCGGCCATTTCTGTCGGCTACCCCTGTGGATTCGATCAACCTATTGTCCAATCCCTGATGGTTGCGCTCCGTGTGGTAGTGGATCAGATACTGGTTGATCGCCCCTCGCAGGGACACTTCTCCGAGTAGGATCATCCGATCCAAACACTCCCTTTTGATGGAAAGTACAAACCTTTCGGCGTAGGCATTCAGATTGGGAGACCGTACTGGCAAGCGCACCATCTCAGTCCCAGCATCTGTGAGAAGCTTTCGAAATCTTTCGCCGTATTTCTTGTCCCGATCCAGGAGCAGAAACTGCTTGCCCAGTAAAAAGCCATCACAACAATGGGTCAGATTGCGAGCGACCTGGATCATGAAGGCATGATCAGGATGTGGCGTCGCTCCTGCAATACAGATCCGTCGGCTGGACAACTCCATGACCATCAGGACGTAGTAGGTGACAAGCCCTCGCCATGCCGAGACTTCAACCGTAGAGAAGTCCGCCGCCGCAAGCGTCTCCCAGTGTGCCCTCAGTAAGATAGGACTTTGCTTTTTTGAGGCTAGTCTATCTCGGCTCGAAAAGCGGGTGAAGACAGGTTTTTTCGGGCTGGATACTAGCATGACAGGCCGAGCTGGGCCTTACGAACCGAATCAAAAATTTCTGAGATACTTTCATTTTAAACTCCTCTTCCTCACCAGCCTTTGGAAGACCGATGAAGAACTCTTCGAGTATCGCAGACACAATGTATAAGGGTCTACCCATGTCAGGGTCTCGAACTCATCTTGAAGTGGCTTAAAGTCAGCAATCGCTTTGGTTTATAGGAGAATCTCAATACCTAAGGAACTATACTTATAGATGTTTTTCTATGTCGAGGGTGCTCAAGTGGACGGGGGTCCTTTGGCTTTAATCTTCATTCAACCTTTACCAGACCAGCCCTGAACCCCTCGACAATCGAAGGCCAGACTCGTGCACAGCCGACAGTCAGGTTGGTTCAGATCTGGATGGACCAGGCAGCCTTTGGATTGATGAGGAGATCCGGCTGTGTTTGGGGGAGTTGGGGTATTGGCCGAGCTGATAACCAATAGCGATCAACACAAAAAACGAGCAACTGGCCGTGATCGGATGGCAGGACTGGAACTCAAGACTTTCTCAGCTACTACCCTAGAATGCCAAAGATCCTAGTACACCGTCTCAGAAGTTCTGATCGG
>JALLOL010000046.1 GCA_027717875.1 Acidobacteria bacterium AH-259-L09
CCTGCTGCCCTGGCCTCGCTCAAACGTTGGCGCCGGCGCCGAAGCGCCACCCGATAGCGACGCTTATCTTCTTGTGTTCTTGGAATCAGCGGTGGAACTCGAGTGGGTTTGCCGTTCATGTCCAGCCCGACGAAGGTCAGAAAGGCCGCGCTGGTTTTCATCCGTTTACCGCTGAGGGGATCTTCAGAAAACACCTGAACCTCTACTTCCATCGAAGTGGTAAAGGCCCGAGTCACAACAGCCTCCAAGAGGACCAACTGACCTACTTTGATGGGATGGAGAAAACAGAGCGAGTCTACGGAGACAGTCACCACCGGCATTCGGCAATGCCGAAAGGCTGAAATTACTCCTGCTAAATCCATAAGGTGCATCACCTTCCCACCCAGAATGTTTCCATGGATATTTGCATCGTTGGGAAGCACTACCTCGGTCATCGTAGTGCGAGATTCGGAAACCGGCTTACCTTTCATAAGCTCGCGGTGAAAAGTTTACACCAACCTTCTGACCCTTCTTGTGATATGTTTGCTATTTATGATCATCCAAGACCCGACGTTGGTTACCTACTTGGTTTGGGCAATGGCGGTGCTGATTATTGTTCAAACTGCCTTACTAGTGCTCGCAATCTCTCGTTTGCTCACGGGACTTCAGCAGTTAGATCAGAGCCTGGAGTTTCTTTCGCAAAAATCGGCCCAAGTCCTCGAGTTCGCTGGTCGCGTGGCCAGCCTGATGGAAGAAACCGGCCGCAAACTTCCGGAAATTGAAAAGGTGATTCACGAAATGACGGGAAGTATCGCGGAAACGACCGACAAGGCGAATCAGGCCCTGGAGCGCAGGCTCGACTTCCTGCGCTCTCAAATGGAGAAGGTCCAAAGTGAAATGGACGTTGTTCTAAGCAAATTCTCACAACAGACATTCAAGGTTCATGGCGCCTTTCTTCAACCGTCCATGCGACTCTCTGCAATCATTCGAGCCGGGATTATCACTCTAAAGCAAGCTCTATCTCGAGAGGATGGATCACCGGCTTCGCACCTGCCGGAGGAAGAAGGCTTCATCTGAACACAATTTATTCTCCGAGCCGGGTATCCAAGTGCACGGTCATCCGCATGATTTGACCGTCACGCAGCACAACGACCTCGACTTCATCACCCGGAACTTTGGTTCCCAAAGCAGTCGTAAAGTCGTACAGGCTTTTCACCTTCCGGCCGTCGAAGCCGACCAGTATATCTCCAGCCCTCAGCCCGGCCTTCTCTGCCGGGGATCCAGCCAGAATCCCTTCGAACCGAACGCCATCTAACTCCCACGACATGTCAGGAAAGGATCCGAGACGAGGACCATGTCCACGACCCGCTGACCTGCCCAGATGATCTTGACGACCGACATCCACATACTGTGGAGGCTGCTCGAGTGCAGCCAGCTGATCGATTGTGCCATGCACCACTTCTAGGACTTGCTTGGTTCGTACCAAATCGATCCTCTCCCAATCATCGGACGGTCGGTGGTAATCACTGTGCAAACCCGAGAAGAAAAACAACACAGGGATCTTCTTGACCGAAAAAGAAAGATGGTCACTGGAACCGCGCAAACTGTTTGAATAAGTAAACTGCAGCACAGAGGTCTTCTGCAAGTCATCCAAAATCCCCTTAAACTCGGCAGCTGTTCCCACTCCACCGACCAGAAGATCTCCATCACTTCGACCAATCATATCCATGTTGATCATGGCCATTGTCTTCTCCAGTGCAATCGTGGGATGCTGTGCGTAGTAGCGGGATCCGAGGAGACCTAACTCCTCGCCGGCGAAAGCGATGAATAGCAAGCCTCGGTGTGGAGAAGTCCGACCAAAATCCTGCGCAAGTCTCAGCAGGCCCGCCGTGCCCGAAGCGTTGTCGTCAGCTCCATTGTGCACTTCACCGATAAGCTCGGGGGCCAAAGAAGTCTTGTCTCCCAAACCTAAATGGTCATAGTGAGCTCCAATGATAATGACCTTCTCGGTTTGGCCAGGTTTAAGACCCAATACATTCTTTATGGTGCGCCGGACCTTAACGACGTCGATTGAAACAGTAGCCCCGAAGCCTAGACCGAAGGAGTAAGGGGTTAAATGGCTATTTATCCAGCCAGCAATTTCAACTGGATCCCGGCCGCTTCTGTGAAGTAACCACTCGCCCCATTTTCCAGCAAGCTTGACCGAATGAATACCCATGTCTTCCACCTGACGCCCGCCAGCGGGGCCAGTCTCCCGGCTTTCCGGGTGGTTGAAGCTGTCGGGAAGCAGAAGTACGGCAGCGGCGCCTCGACTCTTAGCGTCCAGGATTTTATGTAGATCCGTTGCGTAAGGGGTGAGTTCTCTCCCCCGGAACAAACTCTCTTTCGACTGCTCCTGGGGCTCATGCTCAAAAACGAGCACGATCTTACGGCGCACATCGAGACCTCGATAGTCATCATAGTTTAGCTCGGGGGCGGAAATACCAAAACCGGCAAAGACCAATGGCCCTTGAACTGTCGTTTCCGGACCAGAAGTCAAAGGCACATAGTCACTTTCCACCTTCAAATGAATCTGATCTGTCCCCGTTTCCAAAACGATTCCATTCTCGGGACCCAGCCGGCGCCCCATGGTGAGCTCAAATTCTTGAAAATAAGTCTGCCCATCCCCAGCCGGCAAAAGACCATATTTTTGGAAGTGCTCTGCGATGTAACTTGCGGCCTGCTCCAGCCCCAGGCTTCCATTCTTACGTCCCTTTAGTTCGTCCGAAGCCAGATAACGCAAGTGTTCTAAAAAACTGTCCGAGGACCTGGCATAGCCGCCAATCGAGGTGACGATCAGGAAAAAGATCAAACCTGCCTTCCTCAGAAAGAAGGACGAGGTAGCACTGCCGGCCAAGCTCTTCACCGTCTTAACCTTTCTTCTGTGAAGGTGCTTACCCTCTGAAGACATTCACTCAGAACCTTGATAGAGACATCGCCGTACTCGGAGATCTCAATGACTCCAGGCGTAGGATTGAGAAAATAATGTTCTACTTCCTCAGTTAGCAATCGATTGAGGCGCTGGGAAAGCGCAATGTAGTGGATAAACTGACCGTAATTGGTCTCAACAGCGCGGACATTCAACGTATAAGAGGATTCACGGATGTCCAGAAAATACTGCTGGAAAGTGTCACGCAATTCCTTGGCCAAATTTCCCGTGTGGCGAACCAGCTGTCTTTTTTCATGATCCGAGCCCTTCTTCGCCACCAGTTCTCTACCCTCTTGGACAAGCTCCCGCAGTTGCTCGTTTAACCTCAGAATGCTCACAATTTTCTTCACCACAATCTGAGGTTTAGGCGTGAACAGGAAATTTGCCGTATTTAGCTTGTTGAAAAAGATGAATTGGAAATTGGACTGAACCAGCTTTTCCAGATCCTCGCAAGCCAAGGTCGGCTTGTGTCTCCTAGCTTGTTCTTGAAGCAGAGTGAAATCGACATTTTCAAAGGAGAGTTGAGCTCCTCTGCGGTCCCAAATTGATCGCCCTGAGGGCCTGCGATCAAGCTGAGCCTTTAGGCAGGAAAACGCGAGCAAAACGCTCAAGAAAGCACAGTTGAAAAGCTTCATTCCGGTAAAGTCGACGGCCCCAATTATTTATAGATCCCGCCCCGTCTGTCAATCTCTACCGGAAGCTGATCAGGACCAACACGCGAGCTAATTGTCTCCTCCTTTTTCGGTTAGAATAACAACCGGAGCACGATTGGCTTGCTCCACGGCCCTGGTAGCTTCACAGACTGGCTTCATGAAAAAACTACTCAAAGCCATTCGATATAAAAACCTGGACGAAGCACAACAGGTCTTAAAGGAAATGGACGCCGACGTTCTCGACGACGGGGGAGAGGAGCCTCAAGGTTTACTGGCCATTGTGCCGGAGGATCGCCTACCAGAAGAAAAGTTCAATCGCCTTCTTGACACGAAAAAGGGAACCCTCGTACAGGTAGAAAAAATTCCTTATCCGGGCTATGGCCCACCCGCCGAAGAAGGAGATTATATGGGATTTGTGAGCGAAAATGCGGCCTATGTCCTTAAAGGGTGTCGTCTACCTGTTGAAATCGACAACTGCCCTCAGGGTGCCAAGGACATTCATCACCTCGAAGCCATGCTCCTGGATCGTCAACACCCCATTAACCGCGATCAGTTGGCCCAGAAACTGGAATTGCCCCCAGGCTGGAATTTTGAAGACCTCTTCACATTGATTCTGGAGGGAAGATACACGGCCGAGGAAATCGATCGGTTCATCCATCAGGGTATTCAGTGAAAAGAATTAAGCATTGTGCACTTGACTCCGAAACCGTCTTGATCACCCAACAGAGCCGCGACCGTGAGGGAGTGGTAGGACACCTGCAATGCAAAGCTTTCTGCCGCTCCTTGACAGTCGCGGCTCTGTTTGGGTTTCTGCCAGGCCCTTCGGAGTCAAGATTTAAGCCGCCATTCAGATCCCATCAACGGGTCGTAAGCGTTCGGGTCGATCTAAGTAGAACTGCATCTGGCCGCTGTAGAATAAGAGCTTCAGCGCGAGTCGCCCCATCATAAAGAGCTGCTGCCATATGAATGCTAGAGCAATTGTGAACCAACTTTGTTGGGGCAAAAGATGTTCCAAACCGGTGTAAACTCCAACCCAGAAAAGACCTATAGCAACGATGAATAGGTAAAACCCGTAAGCCAAAAAGAAATTATTGATGCAAAAGGTCAAACTGGAAAAAAACGCTAGCAGCACACTGGTGCGGTCTTCAACAGCCGTTTTTATCTTCGCATAGTCAAACACCATATTGAGAAATAAAAAGAGTACCAGCACAACAAGGTAACGCGCGAAATTCCAGTAAAAGGCTGCGGTGTCTGTGACAGACCTGTTGGCAATGTGGTTCGCAAAATAGGTGAGCGGCTCAACAATCCAGCTGCTCACAAACCAAAATGCTAAACCTCCCAATATGCTCAGCCGGAAAAAGCGGCCGAAAAACGTCCCGCCAGTGCGAAAGAACTCACGCATAGTCGTGCCTTTTGGATCGAGCGCAAAAGAACCTACGGCAGCCGCCAGTAAAAAAGAGTTGAGGAGAATGTAGAGACCTCCCAGGGACAAAACGGCCCAGGGTAATTGGGTGAGTTTTCCGTCTAGCAGAGCTTCCAAATTGCGCGCAAAGGGACCTGCTCCCATCACTGAGGGAGCGAAGGTCGAGGCCAAGCCGGTGACCCGATCTTGAAATAGGCGGTACCAGTCATAGTCTAGTTCTTCGACTAATTTTTCACGATACAAGCCCGGCCCCAGAGAACGGTCAAAGATCTCCATAAAAGGGAGGATTAAGAGGGCCGCTACAAACAGGTTTGTCAGGTACAAACACAATAGCGCTTTCTTGTGGTGTCCAAGTAACTTCCAACCTTTCTCAAGTGCCCCTAACATGCCTTAGTGCAGTCTTAGCCTATGAAAGCGAATGTCTCCAATAAGTCTTGCAGCCAGAACAACCACTTGGATGTCCACTTCTTGGTTGCCAGAGCAAAGCCATCGGGTATGTCCGCATAACGACTGTTGTTGGTGGGGTCAATGTCCAACAGGAGTTTGCGTTCGGGATCCACTATGGCATACTTCAAACGAAGGGGTTTTTCGAACACAAATCTTTGCCACCGATCTTGTCCGTCCCACTGCTCGCGGATCTCTTCGCCGTCCTCAAACACCATCAAAACTTCCACCGGGAATTTGGCTCCCTCGAGTCGCTCCACAACCACTTCCGTCAGGTAGTTCTTTTCATCAATTCCTGTCTCCTGGCTTGAAGAACCGGCAGGATCTGGGTCCTCAAAGATCCCCTGCCGGCTGGGGATCGGCACTGAGGTTGCGGTCCCGATCGCATAGTCGACCAGCTCAGAACTGAAAAAAGTCTGCTCGAAGAACCAGCCCACATCCTTTTGAGTGACTTCGTTCATTGTCGCGATAAAATCCCCAGTGGTGGGGTGTTTGAATTGATAGCGCTGAAAGTAGGTTCTCATGGCCTGAAGCATCAGCTCCTCACCTAGCCACCGCTCCAGTGTCCACAAGAGGATCTCTGGTTTGCTATAGGAGTTGACTCGATAACTGCTGCGTCCCCGATATTTCCAACCCGGCCGGGTCATAATGTCGAGCTTCCCTGCTCTTCGAACTGCAGGCAAGGCAGCCGTTTCGAACGGAATCTTGACGGAATTGAAGACAAAAGGGATTCCTCCAAAGAAGCGCACCATAAAACGCTTGGGCCCGTAAGCGTGCTTTTGCACTCGGGCTTCGGACCACGAATTCAGCCCTTCGTCCAACCACGATTCCTCGAACTCATTATTCGCTACCATGCCGTACCACCATTGGTGGCCGACTTCGTGGACGGTAACTCCTTCCGGTGATAGTACCGTGTCCGGAGTCCAGAAATGCGCACCTCCTGTTACAAGGGTGGGATACTCCATGCCACCCGTGTTGCTTCTGTAGGCGGGGTCAACGACGGTCAACGTTTCATAAGGATAAGCACCAAACCAGTGGCCATAGCAGCGAAGAGCGTGTTGGGCAGCTGCAAAATACCTTTCTTCCAGATACGCATGCTCGGGCAAAAGCAACAGGGTGATTTTGACCTCGGGAAGGCCAAGATCAGAGAAAAGTCGCTTTTTTTCCAAAAAACGAGGGCTGGCCGTCCAGGCAAAATCGTGTACATCCTGCTGATAGTAGCGGTAAGTGGTTGTTCCATGGGGATGATCGCGCTGCTCTACTCGCTTTCCGGTCGCACCCACAACAAAATTTGTAGGGACGGTAAAAGAAACGTCATACACTCCAAAGTCGGCAAAATACTCCGTCACCCGATGGTACTGGTGGCAATTCCAGACGCCGTCTCTAAATACCCCGATCTTGGGAAACCACTGGGCTAGGAAAAAGTAGTCTTCTACCCATCCCGTGCGCCTGGTGGCTCTCGGCAGTTTCGAAGTGAAATCAATTCGAAACCGCATCACTGCTCCCGGAGGTAAAGGATTATCCACCCGAACCCTTAGGACGGTGCGGTCCAGTACGTTCTCATCATCGGGTTGGATGTAAGAAATCTCAGTGACCTCGCGGGGAGGAGCATCCTCACCTGTCAGAACTTCGATCGACTCGACCTTCGTGTATCCCCAGTAGCCCTCCGGAGGGTCATCATCCAAGTTCCAGAGGGGTCGGAATGCGTTCTCTCGAATAAAAGTGGAACGGTTGTTTTTGAAGGCATTCAAGTACAGATGAAAGCAGAATTCATCGAGAGCCTGTGCGCTCCGATTATTCCAAGTCACAATTTCATGCCCCTTTACGGTTCTTGTAACGGGATCGAGCCGAACCTCGATGCGGTAGTTTGCAATCCGGTCACTGAGGACTGGAAGAGTTTTGCTGGCTGGGGAATCCTCTTGCTCAGTGTCTTGAATCGAATGGGCTAGTATGAACAGACCGCTGCTGCAAAGTACTGCAATCAAAGGAAGCAAGAACCTGCATCCAGGAAGGTCACGTCGAGTCACTAGTTAACACTCGGATCCTCGGGTTTGAGATGATGGAATCTGGACACAAAACGCTTGCCCTTGACCTGTTGTCTGAGAATAGCCAGAGCAGTTTCGGCTCGTACTTTCAGACGATCCATTTCCAATAACTGCTGCTTGTCATAAACTGAGAGATTCAATGAAGAACAGATCGAATTGACCAGACTTGGAAAATCAAGTTTCTCCAAGACATCCAGCTTCAATTCGGGGCTGGTGGTTTCTTCGGTCAACTCTCGGAAAAGCAACATCAATTCGGTCGCTATTTCGCTCACCTCTTGACTGCTTGGTATCACGTCCTTCAACAGCTGGACCCGAGCCACCCGATAGGGTTTTTGCCGAATGAAGTCAATGATCTCGTACCGATGGCGACCTTGTAACAGGATGTTGTATTTCCCCTCCTCCAATTCTTTGTGTTCGGTGATCAGCCCCATACCTCCGGTAGTGAAGACATCCGGATTTCCGTAATACTTGCTCTCCCAGCCTGGCTGTAAAAGGGCCAGTCCGATTTGCCCGTCGCCCTTAAGAGCATCCGAGACCATCTGCTTGTACCTTGGCTCAAAGATGTGAAAAGGCAACACGGTGTGAGGGAAAAAGACCACATTCGGGAGTGGAAAGACAGGAAGTTCCAAAATGTCTGGAAAGTTGAGGACTTCTCCCGTCATTTCGAACAAAGCCTACGAGATTCTTGCTAGGAAGACAACTGATCAGCTGACAAAATTCAGAATCCAGAATCCAGAATTCAGAAGGCTCAACACCTATGTTGGCCTCGCTCACTATAATAGGTTAACTGGAAGCAGCTGCGGCTGGAGCCGTGAGTCTTCCTTGTTTGCACGATTATTCCTGAGGAATTCTGGATTCTGAATTCTGGATTCTGGATTCTGAATTTTGTCAGCTGATCAGTCCCGCAGGGTACGCAGCACATAATGCAGTATTCCACCGTGGCGGTAGTACGTGACTTCGTTGGGCGTATCCACACGCGTGATCACGCTAAAGCTCTTTTCGGTTCCCTCTTCAGCAACCGCTCGGACAGCGAGTTTCTTGCCAGGCTGCAAGCCATCCTCCAAACCCAGCAGGTGATAGGTCTCAAAGCCGGTGAGAGCCAACGTCTTGCGATTCTGACCTTCCTCAAATTGTAAAGGCAAGACACCCATGCCGATTAAATTGCTGCGATGGATGCGCTCGAAACTTTCGGCCAGGACCGCCTCGACACCAAGCAGTCGAGTACCCTTGGCGGCCCAGTCACGAGATGATCCCGAACCATATTCCTTCCCGGCAATGACCAGCAGTGGGACTCCCTCTTCCCTGTATTTCATGGCTGCGTCGTAGATGGATATCGGCTCAGAAGAGGAAGGATGGATGGTGTATCCTCCTTCAGTCCCCGGTGCCAGGAGGTTGCGCAGGCGGATATTGCCGAAGGTTCCCCGCATCATCACCTCGTGATTCCCTCTACGAGATCCGAAAGAATTGAAATCTTTTGGCTCGACACTCTCAGAGATGAGGTAAAGACCGGCTGGACCATCCTTGGGGATGGATCCCGCAGGAGAGATGTGGTCGGTGGTAACCGAATCTGCCAGCACTGCCAGCACTCGCATCCCTCGGATGTCCTTCAAAGGCTGGGGTTCCCGAGGCATACGCTCAAAAAAGGGCGGCTGTTTAATGTAAGTGGAGCTGTCGTCCCAAGCATACCGATTACCCGGCGGAATGGGCAGTTCTTGCCACCTTTGGTCACCAGTGAAGACATCAGCATACTTCCTGGCGAACATCTCCCTTTTCACCGTACGGCGGATCGTAGCGTGAATCTCCTCCTGAGAAGGCCAAATGTCTTTGAGATAAACGTCTTTCCCGCTACCATCCTGACCCAGAGGCTGGTTGTAAAGGTCAATATCCATTCGTCCAGCCAGAGCATAAGCCACGACCAAAGGCGGGGATGCTAAATAGTTGGCACGAACATGGGGATTGATGCGTCCCTCGAAATTTCGGTTCCCGGAGAGCACGGAACAGACGACCAAGTCATGCCTCTCGACAGCAAGGGAGATGGGCTGGGGGAGTGGACCGCTGTTCCCAATACAGGTGGTACAGCCATAACCGACCAGATTAAAACCAAGCTGATTGAGATACGATAGCAGTCCTGCCTCCTCGAGATACTCTGTCACCACCTTGGATCCAGGTGCCAGACTCGTCTTGACCCAAGGTCGGCGGTGGAGGCCGCGCTCGACTGCATTCTTTGCCAGCAGCCCTGACCCAATCATGACCGACGGATTGGAGGTATTGGTGCAACTGGTAATGGCAGCGATGACTACGGCCCCATGGCGGAGTTCAAACTCTACCGCCTCGCTGCCGGACTCCGCTGCCTCAAGCTGCACCTTGATACCTGGAGGCGCTGCGGTTGCAACTGCCACACCCGCTGCATCACCGCCTTCCGCTTCCCAGGAACCGACCTGCTCAGATCCTGGCTCGAGCCAGTCCACGTCCTTCGTCATGGCTCTCAGACTCTCTTGAAAGGAGTCCTTTGACCTTCGCAAAGGAATAAGGTCCTGGGGCCGCTTGGGGCCGGCCAAACTGGGCTCCACCCTCCCCAAATCCAGGTCAAGCGCATCGCTGTATTCCGCCTCCGGACTTTCAGCAGTGTGAAAAAGGCCCTGTGCCTTCGCATAGGTCTCGACAAGCGCCACCCGTTCAGGGCTGCGGGCGGTAAGCTGCAAATACTTGAGGGTTTCTGCATCAATCGGAAAAATGGCGCAGGTGGCTCCATATTCAGGGGACATGTTGCCAAGGGTGGCCCGATTCGCCAGGGAAAGACTCGATATCCCGGGACCATAAAACTCAACAAACTTACCAACCACGCCTTTCCCGCGCAGCATTTGGGTAATGGTGAGCACCAAATCAGTCGCCGTTGCACCTTCAGGCAGTCTTCCATGTAGTCTGAAACCGACGACCTGCGGAATGAGCAAACTGATGGGCTGGCCAAGCATGGCCGCTTCGGCCTCGATTCCACCAACGCCCCATCCCAAAACTCCAAGACCATTGATCATCGTGGTGTGGCTGTCCGTTCCCACCAGTGTGTCCGGATAAGCTATTGGCCGACCGCCATCCACTTCCGACTCGAACACCACTCGGGCGAGGTACTCCAGATTGACCTGATGCACGATTCCGGTGGCCGGCGGGACCACATGAAAATTGTCGAAAGCGGATTGCCCCCAGCGCAGAAACGCATACCGCTCGCGGTTTCGCTCAAACTCTCTTTGGACGTTGAGTTGAAAAGAATTCGGGCCACCAAAAGAATCCACTTGAACCGAATGATCGATGACCAGCTCGGAAGGTACGAGCGGATTAATTTTTGCAGGGTCTCCTCCCATCTCTGCCATGGCGTCCCGCATAACAGCCAGGTCAACGACGGTAGGAACACCGGTAAAGTCCTGAAGGATGACACGCGCCGGTGTAAAGGCGATTTCTCGATCCGGTCGTTTTTTCGGGTCCCAATTGATCAAAGTTTTAATATCATCATCAGTTATTGCTTCTCCATCCTCGTGACGAAGCAGGTTTTCCAACAGAATTTTCAGCGAGAAAGGCAAACGACTGAGATTTCCAATCCCTTTGACCTCCAGAGCCGTCAGATCGAAATAATCCAGCTCACGCCGGTTCACCTGTAGACTCGACCGGACGCCAAAACTGTCTAAACTGTTCTTCGACATTGCCATTCCGTTCTATCCCAATGCCATCTTATGAGGGCATTTCGTCAGCCCACAATCAGGATACTTGGATCATCAGGCAAAGGCAATTGGACGTGCTCGTGAGTTCGTGAGTTCGTGAGTTCGTGAGTTTGTGAGTTCGTGAGTTTGTGAGTTCGTGCGTTTGTGAGTTCGTGCGTTTGTGAGTTCGTGCGTTCGTGAGTTCGTGATGTGGTGCCGTCGTGAATTCGTGCTGTGGTGCCGTGGTGCTATTGTGCTGTGGTGATTTCGTGCTGTGGTGCTGTCGTGCTGTCGTGCTGTCGTGCTGTGGTGTGATCGTCACTCGCTGATCTGCCAAATAACTACGCTATACCCGCAGTTTGAGATGTATGACCTGTCACAGCACCACAGCACAATAGCACCACGGCACCACAGCACCACAGCACGAACTCACCTGCGGTAGATATGCAGGGCGCGCCCCAGAAAGGCCTCAGCCACTTCACCCATGGTCTCAGACAGGGTGGGATGGGTGTGAATGATAGCCGCCAGGTCTTCCGCAACCGCCCCCATCTCGATCGCCAGGACGCCTTCGGCAATGAGCTCTCCGGCGTGAGGACCAACGATTCCAACTCCCAGGATACGACCCGTTTCTGGATCAAAAATCATCTTTGTCAATCCTTCTAATCGGCCCAGGGTCAAGGCTCTTCCTGAAGCAGCCCAGGGGAATCGTGTGACCTTGACCTCTCGACCTTCACTCTTGGCTTGTGTCTCGGTCACACCGCACCAGGCAACCTCCGGGTCGGTAAAGACCACCGCAGGGATGGCCAAGTTGTCGAAAACTGCGGGTTGACCCGCGATCACCTCAGCAGTCACCTTTCCTTCCCTGGTGGCTTTGTGAGCTAACATCGGCTCGCTTGCGACGTCACCCACGGCGAAAATCCGGCTGTCGGTGGTACGACATTGATTGTCGATCTTAATGAAACCTTTTTCATCAATTTCGACTCTTGTCTTCTCCAAACCTAAATCGTCTGAGTTGGACCGGCGTCCCACACAGACCAAGACTTTTTCAAAGGTCTGCCGGTCTTCCTCAATCTCTCCTTCAAAGTCCACCTGTACTCCCTTCTTTGTCTCCTCCATCCCCACGACCTTGGTATTGAGGTGAATACTAGCGAACATATCCTGCATCCTTTTGTGAAGCGGTCTCACTAAATCCCGGTCGACTCCCGGCAGCAGACCATCCGTTAGCTCCACCAGAGTGAGTCTGCTCCCCAGAGATGCATACACCGTTCCCAGTTCTAAGCCGATATACCCTCCTCCCACTACGAGGAGTGTCTCGGGTACCTCTTCCAGCTCAAGCGCGGTTGTGGAATCCATTGCCCGGTCACTTTCAATCTCAACACCTGGAATGCCCACAGGGCGAGAGCCAGTGGCAACAATGGCATTCTTGAACTTGATCTCGGAGACCTCACTGTCCCTCAGGCGGAGTGACTCAGAGCTCTCGAATCTGGCGCGGCCGCGAACAAACTCGATGCCGCGCAGGTGGACCAGTTGGGACAACCCTTCGGTGAATTTCCCGACAACCCTTTCTTTCCATTTACGCAAGGCTTCCAGATCAATTTTCGGATCCCCGAAGCGAATTCCGAACTCCTCCGCGTGATGAGCTTTACCCACGAGTTCAGCTACGAACAACAGCGCCTTTGAGGGAATACAGCCGGCGTAAAGACAAATGCCACCCGGCCGCTCTCGTGTATCCACCAGAATGGTGTCCAAACCCAAGTCAGCGGCATGAAAAGCAGCGGCATAGCCTCCAGGACCCGCACCGATAACGACAAGTTCCGTCTCTCGTGACGACTCTGCCATTTCTATGGCACTCCCTTCTTAAGTCTGATTGC
>JALLOL010000047.1 GCA_027717875.1 Acidobacteria bacterium AH-259-L09
TGCCCGGTACATACTCGCGTGATGGCATAGCTCGTGCTAGGATGTGTTTTTCACCTTGAATTATGAGTGGTAAGATTGCGTATCCGATATTGCTTGGCAGTGCCCTACTTCCTATTATTTGCTCTAGTGTGCATGGCGGTGATATTACACGCCAGCAATTGCCTGCATACTATTATCCCGTCCGATTGGTAGGAGAAAAGAAAGCGCCAGACAAATTGAGTGGATTCAAAGAGATGCAGAAATATGCCTCCACGAGATCGGCAGGGTTCCTCATGAAAAAGATGGGGAAGAATTATTTCACAGGTGAGATCGCGCCGGTCGTTCTCCACGCCCTGTACAATGCGTTTGTGCCCAGGAAATTCGGTGACATAGAAGTGAAGAGCCGGATGTCAATATTGGATCAGACGGCCAACAGACTGATTGGTCAAGAGAAGCAGCGGCTCATGAAATGGACCGGGAAGGTCTCTCCTTCCTTGCCCATCGTAGGAAATATTGTGGCCGACCTCCTGCAAAGCCAAAATCTAAATCTATCTCGTGGCATTCCACACTATAAAACGCATCTAAAAAAGCCTGTGGCGCCTGAATACAAATTGGGTGGATACTCATTTTCCGGCGGTGTAGAAATTCGCCTTGCAGGCAGAGAATTTTACAAAACGCCTATCGCCGCAGTCCGCTATGGAGATGGAGACGAGAAGTTTAGTGTGAATGTTTACGGCAAAGGGGCTAGATTTAGTATGGACACAGAACACGTGAATGCGGATATGAAATGGAACTCGCGAGGCATGAAATTCAAGGTGGATCTGCTGTTCTAGTCGGTAAGCCTTTCGCCCACCATTTTATTTCAGGTTGAATTGTAAAATCGTGGTAAGTTTGAGGCGTTCAGGATCAACGGCATGGTTGAACTCGCCCAAAAGCTTCCGACTAGCCACCTCATTAACGCCGATCTTGCTCCAACCACAATAGATAGTCGCTCCTGGAATCTCTGGCATATCGCCTCTTTGTGGGTGGGGATGAGTGTTTGCATCCCCACCTACATGCTGGCAGCAAGTATGGTTCAGGCAGGAATGAATTGGCAAGAAAGTCTGCTTGCGATTTTCCTGGGCAATGCCATAGTTCTCGTTCCCTTGATTCTCAACGCCCATGCCGGCACCAAATACGGCATTCCCTTTCCTGTTTATGTCAGGGCCTCCTTTGGGATCACTGGAGCCCATATTCCCGCTCTTTTACGATCCTTGGTGGCCTGCGGTTGGTTTGGAATTCAGACATGGATTGGAGGGACGGCGATCTATGTCATCATTGGCATCCTGTGGGCAGATTGGCGGCAACTCGGTGACGGGTGGGAATTCATGGGATATGGACTTTCTGATTATTTAAGCTTTTTCATATTCTGGCTGATCAATATGTATTTTGTATGGGCCGGGACGGAATCCATTAAATGGCTCGAGACCCTGGCTGCTCCCTTCCTGATACTGGTGGGGATTTTGCTTCTTGTTTGGGCCTCCACAAAGGTGGGTGGAATTCACACCATCCTGGAAAAATCAGATGAATTGGTTCAATCCAAGGGAGACATGCCCTTTTCCCAATTTCTCCTGACCCTCTTTATTCCCTGGCTCACAGCCATGGTCGGATATTGGGCCACTCTTTCCCTTAACATTCCTGATTTTACCCGCTATGCAAAGAGCCAGAGGGATCAGATGTTAGGTCAGGCTATAGGACTTCTGACCAGCATGCCTTTGTACGCGTTCATTGGAGTGGCTGTAACCAGTGCCACCGTCATCCTTTACGGCGAAGCCATCTGGAACCCTGTCATGCTCCTGGCGAGGATTATCGAAGAGTATCAAAGTCCTGTGCTGGGGCTCCTTGCGATGCTCGTTCTGGTGGTGGCCACTTTGAGCACCAACATTGCAGCCAATGTGGTCGCCCCAGCCAACAGCTTTTCCAACCTAATGCCGCGTAAGATTAACTTTCAGATGGGCGGCCTAATTGCGGGCGTCATTGGCATTCTCATTCTGCCCTGGAAACTACTGGACATGTACCAGACGTGGCTTATTAGCTATTCTGGATTCTTAGGCGCGATTGGAGGCATTATTATCTGCGATTATTGTGTAATTCGTAGAAGAATTCTCAATCTGCAAGATCTTTACAGTGAAGAAGGAGAATACACCTACAGCCGGGGATTCAACCATAAAGCCCTGCTGGCTATGGCGGTGGGTATTTTGATTGCTCTGGCCGGGAAAGCCCATCCCACACTGGAATTCCTCTTTAGCGGAGCCTGGTTCTTTGCCACAGGAGCTTCCTTCTCCACGTACCTCTTTTTGATGCGAGGCAAGGGGCCTTTAGAAGCAGAAGATGTTTGGTGATTTGAGTCTTCCCTTAATGCAAAGGGCGGCAGGGCATCATAAGCGGCTCGCCATTGTAGATGGACAGGGAAGATACAGCTATGCTGATTTACTCACTGCTGCCCAAAAGGTAGCTTCGTGTTTACTCACGGATCAACATGACCTGGGGGAAGCGCGGGTTGCTTTTATGGTTCCTCCGAGCTTCGATTATGTTGCAGTGCAGTGGGGGATCTGGCAGGCAGGAGGAATTGCGGTTCCACTTTGTCCCTCTCACCCTCGACCGGAAATAGAATATGTAATTCGTGATGCCACTCCGCAAATTGTTGTCTCCCATCCAGTGTTTGAAAACAAATTGCGCCCCACAGCCAAGAGCCACAATGCTGGTTTTCTTTTAACTTCAGCGGCTGCCAACACGACGGAACGGTCTCTTCCAAATGTCAATGTGGATGGCAGGGCCATGATCTTGTATACGAGCGGCACAACCAGCGCACCCAAAGGGGTCGTCATGACGCACCAAAACATAACGGCGCAGATCAAAACCCTGATAGACGCCTGGGAATGGACAGCCGATGATCACATCGTGCATGTGCTGCCCCTTCATCACACGCACGGCATTGTCAATACACTGTTGTGTCCTTTATGGGCGGGAGCAACCTGTGAGATATTGCCCAAGTTTGATGCCGAGAAAGTATGGGATCGGTTTGTCAATAGTGATTTAACACTGTTTATGGCAGTTCCTACGATTTACGTGAAACTGATTGCAACCTGGGATAAGGCAACGGTAGAAGAACAAAAAAGGATGTCCAAGGCTTGCGCTGACTTGCGTTTAATGGTGTCGGGGTCAGCAGCCTTACCGGTGACCGTTCTTGAGAAATGGAAAGCAATAACTGGACACACCTTACTGGAGCGCTACGGCATGACTGAGATCGGTATGGTGTTGTCTAACCCTCTTCATGGCGAACGAAGGCCCGGCTTTGTAGGTGTCCCACTGCCTGGCGTCAAAGTAAGAGTCGTCGATGAATCGGGTCAGGAAATAAAGAAGGAAGGAAAATCAGGGGAGATACAGGTGAGAGGGCCCATTGTTTTTCCGGAATACTGGGGGAAGCCGGAAGTTACTCGAAAGGCGTTCCGTAATGGCTGGTTTTGCACCGGAGATGCGGCGGTAATCGAAAGAGGCTACTACCGGATTCTGGGTAGAAGTTCGGTAGATATTATTAAAACCGGGGGTTACAAAGTCTCCGCTTTAGAGATCGAAGAGGCATTAAGAACTCATCCAGCGATAAAAGAATGTGCTGTAGTGGGTGTCGACGATCGGGAATGGGGCGAAAGAGTCGGTGCCGCCGTCATACCAGAGGTGGGTTCTTCATTGTCACTTGATGATCTGCGCCTCTGGGCAAAAAAGGAGCTGGCAAGCTATAAAATACCAACCCGTCTCTTGCTGCTGGACGAACTGCCCCGCAACGCAATGGGTAAGGTCACCAAGGGAGAAATCAAGAGATTGTTTGAGGGGCCGTGTCTTTAAAGACACGGCCCCTCCCCTCTATTTTTTCTTTTGAGTTTCAGCCGCGAATTTCCCGATTTGGTTTCGCTCTTCTGGTGTAAGGCCGTAGAACTCGACGCCTATCGAATTCGAATACTTTCCCTCATGTTCAACCCTCTGGGACGTTACGACCCTTGCAAGTATACTCAGTTGTTCTGATGGGGACACAGCAATTCTCAACTCTATTTCGTCCCCTGCCTTCAGCGTAAGAGTAGATTCAAATCGCAGTCCGCCGGCACTAATATTCAGGGACTGGGAGGGATGGACTTCTCCGGAGACAAGCCGACTATTAGCAGCTTGAACGACGGAGAACGAAAAAGAGACCGGCGATCTAGCCCTGAAGAATTCCCTCCTCTGCAGCGCCACCGGTTCACTGGGCAGTGAGGTGGTCACATGCTCATTCCTGGGACCGGTGACTGCAATGACCTCAACATCACTGAAGTACACCGCTTCTTCATCCCAATATTTTAGCCGGACTCGTTCTCCCCGTTTGAGGGCCGACTGAGAGCCCGGTTTGGAAAGCGCTAGCTCGACTGAGTCTTCAGAGACTTTGCTCACAGAGGCGATGAGCTGCTCTTTCGGCCCCAATAGAGCTGACTCTATTGATACAGGAAGCGCCTTCTTGAGACGATGCTTGGGACTTTTGCCTTGTTTACTCATCTTGATTATCCGATTCTAATAAAAAGCCAATCGAATTGACAGGAAATCTTACTTGTCCAATCGCATCTTATTGTGCGTCAAGGGGTTGCTTTCTTATTAGCTGGCCAACAGTCGATGAAGCCAAGAAAGAAGTTTGTTCAATCAATTTGAGTCAATTAGAAACTCAATGCATCTGAATAGTTAAAGGTCAGAGACCTTTGGTATAAGGAAGTCCGGTCACACGCTTGACCGCTCTTTCCTGATCGCTCATCAAGGCGGTAGAAGCGATGAGAAAACACAACTTTATCGTCGAGAACGATCTCAATGGCCGGCCCGTCGATCTGGTTGTGGCAATTCCCTCTTACAACGAGGCCGACAACATTGGCTTCGTGGCCAGCCAAGTTGCAAGGGGATTGCAAGGATACCATCCTCACCTTAATACCGCTATCATCAACGCCGACAACTTTTCTAAAGACGGCACCAAGGATGTGTTCCTGAAAGCCGAAAGCGGTAGGGTGCCCAAGGTCTACCTTTCAACGCCTCCTGGAGTCACAGGAAAAGGCAACAACTTGTATAACTTGTTTACATACCTGTCCTTTTATCGACCGAGAGTAGTCGTGGTCGTGGATGCCGACCTACGCAGTATTCAACCCAGCTGGCCTCGTTCTCTGGCCGAACCGGTCGTCAATGGCTATGACTTCGCAGCACCGATTTACAGTCGAAACGAGTACGATGGAACGATTACCAACCATCTCTGCTATCCCTTGATCTACGGTCTGTTGGGCAAGAAGGTTCGTCAACCGATCGGAGGCGAATTCGCTTTTTCCGGAAGACTCATGGATCATTGGCGCACTAGGATCTGGGAAGAGAATGTTCGTCAATATGGGATCGACATCTTCATGACCGTTGAGGCTCTCCTTGGGAATTTTCGCGTGGCCCAGGTGGCACTGGGTTGCAAAATTCACAAACCCAGTGCTCCCAAGTTGGGTCCGATGTTCACGCAGGTTGTCGAAACTTTATTCACCAGGCTGCTGCAATCAAAAGACCAATGGAGCGGAAACTTCAGTCAATCCGATATACCACCCATATATGGCTGTGTCCAACCGGTCACTGAACCTCAGGGATTGAGTATCGATTATAAGCGTATGAAGCGACAGGCAATTGGGGAATTTGCATCCAGCAAGAGTTTAATCCTCCGGATTCTTCCTCACCAGAGGGGACGAAGGGTGAAACAGATGTTTGAAGCTCAGCGGCTTCGACTGTCCAGCTCGCTGTGGATGAGCATCGTTTACGATTTTCTCTGCGCCTATGACCGGTCCAAAAATCGTGCCGAGAAGCTCGAGATTCTGGAAGCTCTCAAGCCTCTTTATCTGGCCAGAGTTGTCTCTTTTATCCGAGAAACCTTGGAGTTCAACCACGTGGAATCTGAGAACAAGATTCTTCGTCAAGGAGAGATTTTTCGCTCTCATCGGCAGGCCCTTATTCGGAAGCTCACTCTCCAATCGGCAAAATCGACTGGCTCCTAACCCGCATTTCTCAGAGCGGCTCGTGACGAGAACCTATGAATAATGCGGGCTACGAGGCTTCTTCTGTAACTTCCTCCGGCTGACGCCGTTCGATGTCTATGCGCCTGATGATTTGTTTGGCTGCCGGCCGGTTGGCGAGCTTCCGATTATTCTTGACCCGTGGAACCTTTGAGATCTCATCAGCCACCTCAATTCCTTCAATCACATCACCAAAAATGTTGTATTTGCCGTCCCACTCTGACTTTCGCCTTAACACGATAAAAAACTGACAACTGGAGGAGTTCGGGTCATTGTCCTTACGCATCATTCCCACACAGCCACGTTCCACCTTGTGGTCTTTATTAAACTCGGACTCAACCCATTCCCCAGCGTTTCCCAGACCGTCGTTCACAGGGTCGTTGTCCCTGGAAAACGGATCGCCCCCCCAAATGAATCCCGAACTAACATAATGGAAAGTGGTCCGCATATAAAATCCTGCTTTGGCCAGCTGCACAAATTGAGAGACAGTTTCGGGTGCAAGTTCAGGGAGCAACTTCACTACGATGTCTCCCTTCCTGGTGCTGATCACTGCGACGAGATCCCCTTTTTCGGCTTCTGCCTCGGGCTCCTCAGCGGTCTCAGGCGGCGCCGGCTCCGTGGGGGGAGCTTCTTGCGAACAGGCGACCGCAAAATAGAGCGTCAGAAGGCCTAAACCAGCAAATGTAGTTATTTTCATTGTGGTCCCTCCCGGCGAGGTCTGCTTACTTTTTAGCACATTAAGTAAGGAAAGTCAGTAGGTTTATCATCAAATTTGGATGAAAGAGGTTGCCCACTCGCTTCCGCATGGCTTAAATTGAGTTTCCATGATCTACGTTGGCACTTCCGGATTTTCTTATCCGGAGTGGAAAGGTATTTTTTATCCCGAAAAACTCGCCGCCAAGCACTATCTTTCTTTCTACGCTCAACACTTCTCGAGCACTGAAATCAACAACACCTTCTATCGCTCCCCGTCAGAAACCACTGCCGGGCATTGGGCTGAACAGGTCCCGAAACATTTTCGTTTCACACTCAAGCTAAATCAGAAGATTACCCACAAAAACAGATTGGGAAATGTTGACGATGCCATGGAGTGGTTTTTGAAAGGTGCTGCCGCATTGGGCGATAAGCTTGGGACTGTCTTGGTTCAACTTCCTCCCTATTTTCGTGAAGATAAGAAAGTGCTGGAGGATTTCCTCCAGAAGTATTCTAACAAAGCAGCTTTGGCTTTTGAATTTCGTCATCCTTCCTGGCTTACCGACAACACCTTTGAGTTGCTTGAAGCACATGCCGTCGCACTGGTGGTGGCTGAGTCGGATGAACGTCCAGCGCTTCGGACAGTGACGGCCCCATTTGTCTACGTCCGTCTGCGAAAGTCAGAATATTCGGAAGACGAGCTGCAAGAGTGGGCTTGGTGGATCGCGTCGCAGAAAAGAGATGCTTTCGTTTACTTGAAGCACGATACCGAAGCTCCTCGGCTCGCCAAGCAATTGATTCGGCACTGCAGTCTTGAGTCGTGAGTTTTGAGTTCTGGGATCACGGATCACACGGATCTGAGCGGATTTTCACTGATAATTAAACTCCTGACTCTTGGCTCCTGACTCCTGGCTCCGGGCCCCTGGCTATGGTCTGTGGTCTGGGGGCTGGGGGCTGCGTGGGGATGTAGTCTCTGCTCACGACATCCCAATAATCTTCATAGGGCCTCTCTTGGTGAAGCTTTAGGAAGCTTTGGATCTGCTGCAGCAGGGAAGTGACGTAATAGCCGGCTACAGTCTCCGGATGCTCTCGCCAGTAGTTGAAGTAGCTTCTAATGAACACGCTGTTCTGGTTGGTGGGCAGCTCCGTTACGTTTGCGACGAAGTGGGGAAATTGGCCCTTTCGAAACAAGTAAAATTCCACATTTGACACATAGAAAGTCGAGACCACATACCCTTGTTTTTTCAAGTATTTCCCGATGCTCTTAAGCGCTTTTGGACCTGCCAAGTCCCCAACGATCGGTATAATTCGATTCTCCGTTTGCATCTTTTTTAAGAACCGAAAATCGCTCTGGGAGTTCAAATAATGTCCCATTTGACCTGGCTGATTGCTTTGTGTCATTAGTTGTTCGTAGCTGGGATAGTAGGGACGAGGTCGGCGGCCATGACTTCGGTACCTTAATTGAAAGTTTTCTTCGAAAAAGGCCAGGGCGATCTGATAAAAAGTGAAGCGGTCCTGATCCCACGTCAAGCGAGGGAATCGATGTCGAATGGAGGACCAGATTTCGAGAAAGCTTTTTTCGAAAAAATCATCATCAGAAGGGAAGCTCCGCAAGTGATTGACCAGAACACTGGCATCGGCCGCGGGATCGGGCCGAAAGCCGGTGGGAAGGGGTTTTCCAAACAAATACGACAGATATTGCCAACGGTTGCCAGAAACCTCGATAAGTTCCTTCAAATAAAGATGTTCCAAGAGATTATCGCGGCGCAGGTCAACTATCATGGCCAAGGCAGGTCGTACATGAACGAGGTAGGTGAAGTTCTGATCGGGTCCAACTCCCAAATAGGCCTGCCCGGGTTCGGCGATCTCCTTGAGTTGAGGAAGCACCTGTAGGTAAGAGGCCTCATTGGAGATCAAATTGTCGGTGTCGAATTGGCCTGGGGGTTCACTCAGTTCGAGAGCCAGCTGCTCCAGATCTGTGTCGGTCAGTCTCTGAGCCTTAGCTTCCGCAGGCTGGAGGGCTGTAACGATCAGTAGCAGAAGGGAAATAATGGGATATCGGTCAGACGCACGCCATCTCATCAAGAACCCCTTGGATCAATCAACTATCAGAGTCAAAAAAAACTAAGTTTATCGAACACAGGATATAATTATAAGAAGCAACATGCGGGCAAGACTTTTGATGTGGATTGTTTTTGTCGGCTTTTCAGCAGCGCGGGTCGACGACCGACCCCATGAAAGGCAGCACTCCATTCGCCCCGAATTTACCTTCTTGCGACTCATTTATTCTGGAGAAGGATGGATGGGATCGGCTTGGGCTGTCGATTATCCTAAGGCCGACCGGCAGTTTCTCTACGGACTGCGAAAACTCACCGATTTCGGTTTTGTGAACACCGAGCACCGCACTCTCCAGGTCTTGGAACCTGAGCTGTTCCATTATCCTTTCCTCTACGCCGTGGAAGTGGGCTACATGTATTTATCCGACCAGGAGGCCGCCCAATTGAGGGAATACTTGCTCCGAGGTGGCTTCTTGGTAGTGGATGACTTTCATGGGGAATATGAATGGCAGAACTTTTACCGCCAAATCAAAAAGGTTTTTCCAGAGTATGAGCCGGTCGAACTTTCGATCACCCATCCGATCTTTCATTGTTATTACGACATTAAAAAGCTCATCCAAATCCCTGGCCTTCAGTTTGTCTATAGTGGAAGGACGTGGGAAAAGGGAGGTTATAAACCTCGATACATGGGAATCCAGGATGAGAATGGACGTCTGATGGTGATGATCAATCACAATGTTGACTTGGGAGACGCCTGGGAATGGGCCGAGGTAGAAGCTTACCCGCGTGAGTATGCCAACCTTGCTTTCCAACTTGGCATCAATTACATCGTTTACTCCATGACGCATTGAAGGGGGGTCAGGGGTCAGACCTTGTTAGCGGATACTGAAAGAATACATGAAACCGGCACTAATCTGCCAGTTGTGGAAGTTGCCATCCGGACGGAAGCCTGCTCCTGTTTTGTTACCTTCGAGAAGGGGTGCCTGGGAGGGAAGTCCAAAATCAGGAACGCCAGTGACATGGTCGCGAAAATCGAAGCGAAAACCCCAACCAGGATTGATATGGACCTTGACACCTCCTCCATAGCTGAGGGCAAGCTTCCACCGATCTTTCAGCTCGACTCCCTTGTCTAAGGCTTGTCCCTGCCCATCACCGGAAATCTGAAAGAAGGACGCTCCGATCCCGATAGAACCAAAGGGACGGATGAGGCACTCTCGGTTCATCGGATATACAAGGATGCTGTAGGCGAATGTGTGAACCTTGTGATCGAAGTCCAACCGGGTGAGGTCCGGTCGCAAGTCGACAAAGGATCCGGGTTGGTTTGCCAAAGCGTACTCCAACTCGGCGCCGAAATGCTGCCCCAGGTTTTCTGTGATTCGAGCCCCCACCAGGTAGCTCGATTCGAACTCCAGCCCAACCATTTGGGTTGTCCCTCCCTCGATTGGAGTCACAAAAGTGTCTTCACCCAATGCGCTGAGGCCAAAGAAAACAGAGATTTCCCACTTATTTTCGTTGTGTAAAATTTGTCCCCTTGCCCAAGAAGAAAGACAGGCGAAAAGCACCCACAATGCTGCACAGTATTTGAGCATCTGCTTGTTCCTATCGGGTCAGCCAAAAATAGAACATTCTATTAGGATGCGGTCAGCGCAGAAAGGACGAACCATCCTGTGGATTCTGTAAGTCCTCAGCGTAATTGATTGACAATCCGTGTGAGGGAGTAGGAATCAAGCGGGGACAGGTTAGTAGCGTCGACCGAAGCTAAAGATGAAACCAGCGCTAACCTGCCAGTTGTTGAGAATACCGTCTGGGCGAAAGCCGGTTCCCACTGTACCGTCTGGAAGCAAAGGAGCTTCTGGAGGGAGGTCAAAATCGGGGACACTGGTGACACGGTTGCGAACATCAAAGCGCAGACCCCAGTGACGTTCCACCTGAACCTTGATACCTCCACCGTAACTAAAGGCAAATTTCAGTTCATTATCCAGCTCCACTCCCTGCTGTGAGGCCCGTCGCTTCGAGTCATCGGAGATCTGATAGTAGGATGCTCCGGCCCCAATGGCAAGAAAAGGATGAACCCGGCGCTGACGGTCCATCGGATAAATAAGCGCGGTGTAGGTGAATTTGTGAATCTTGTGATCCAAGTCCAAGCGGGGAAGCCCGAGGGGCGCGCTAGTGAGAGACATGGGTTGGTTCGCGAAAGCATACTCGAACTCGCCCGCGAAATGCTCTCCCAAATATTCTGCGATTCGAAACCCTCCTGCATAGCTCAAATCAAAATCCAGTTTAGTAATGGTGGTTGTGCCCCCCTCGACTGGAGTCAGGGAACTCTCCTCGCCCAATCCACTGACTGCAAAGAAAGCCGAGATGTCCCAGTTGTATTCGACTTCAGGCGCTCGCGTTTGGGCCCTTATCGATGTCTGAAGAAAAACAAAAAGTAACTGCAAGACTAAACAATATCGGAACATGTATCCCTTCCTAACTTATGCAGCGACATCCTAACAAAGGGATGTGACAAATCGGGAAAGGGGCGGCGGGGGGCACGGAGACAGAATCCAGAATCCAGAATCCAGAAATGAGAATTGAGAATCGATAAAGCGCGAGAAGTCAAGCTGAAAGGCTCAAGAAAGTCAAAGCCCTAGCCCTGGGTTCTAACTTCTCGCTTCAGACTCCTGAATTCCGGCACCAGGCTTCTCACTTCTGGCTTCTGACTTCTGAATTCTGACTTCTGTCTTCTGAATTCTGACTTCTGTCTTCTGGATTCTAACTTCTGTCTCCTGGATTCTGGATTCTGACTTCTGAATTCTGGATTCTGGATTCTGTTAGCGCTTCACGTCCTTTTCTCGTCTGTGCCGCTGCCGATCATGCTCCTTCTCCTTGAGGAATTCCTCAAAAGCCGCTATCTGAGCAGGCTGGAGAATAGCTCGGATCTGCTTGCGTGTCTCCAGGCGGATGGCTCGAGACTGCTTCTTGGCTTCCCGGTTGGCTTCGAGGAAGTGTTGACGACTCTGCTCGAGGATCCGACGAAGCTCCGACTTTTGTGACGCGTCGAGATCCAGCAACTCCGCCAGGTGATTGACGCTCCGTTCCGGGGGTTGTTTACTGCGTGTCTCATGGCGCCAGCCAGGCGAGTCACTTGCCTCCGAGAGGCGAGCTTGAACCCCCAGGAAGGTCAAGGTGCCTCCGAACACGACACCCACCAAAAAGACCAGCAACACCCAAAGGATGGCTTTACTGCGACTCTTCAACAGTCGGTTCCTCCTCCGGTATTTCCCTGAGAGAATTCACCACGTACTCCAAAGTAAAGTCCTCTTGCACAAGCTCTTCGAACAGGATTTCAGAATAGTATTCCGCGGATTCTGGCTCTGTGAGCTTGTAGAGGAGAAAACTGGTAGCGAGGATCAGGGCAACAAAGACCGGGATCAGTTGCTGCGCAGCCCGCTGAAGTAAAAAGGCGAAGGACACCCTCATACTTTGAGCGAGCTGAGCAACTCGCTGAGCAAAAAAAGGCGGCCCGTCGATCCGCGGAGCCCATTTCACTTGAAAGCCCAAGAAGCGGAAAACCGCCCACTTTTTCCCGCATTCTTCACACCTCTTCAGATGGGATTGATCCACGGGGTCGTCAAAGTTCAATTCTGCAAAAGCAATATGATCTTCACTCATGTGTCATCTTTTTCTCGGAGTAAAGAATTTGACTGAGTTCTTGCTGCAGCTTTTTTTTTGAGCGGCTAACCCGAATTCGAACGGCTAGCTGCGTTGTATCCAGGATTCGGGCGATTTCAGGATAGCTCAAACCTTCCAGTTCGCGAAGGACAAAGGCCAGCTTGTCCTTCTCGTTTAGTCTTTCCATTGATCTTGCAAGGAGCTCGAAAAGCTCCTGCTCTTCTTCCTCGCTCAACGTGCTGCACTGATTAAACTGTTCAAAGAAATACTCCATCCGCTCCTCTTCGTCTCGGCCAAGATCCGAGAAGAGGCGAATGCGGCGCTTGCGCACCCTTCGTATCTCGTCCAGACAGGCATTGGCGGTTATGCGTGAGATCCAGGATTTTAGGGGCCGCTCTGTGTCGAACGTATCTAAAGATCGAAACACCTTTAAAAACACCTCCTGGGCCAAATCCTCGACCTCGTCTCGATATCCCAAGTAATGATAGACGATGTTAAAAACCAATCGCTGATAGCGCTCAATAATCTCCTCGAAAGCCTTGGGGTCACCTTCCAGAGTTGCCCTGACCAACTGTCCATCTGTTCTGGCC
>JALLOL010000048.1 GCA_027717875.1 Acidobacteria bacterium AH-259-L09
TATTGCTGGTTCTATACCTCCGGATTTTCAAGAAGAACTGGACATGGTTTTCGGGACGTCTTCATTGAAGGAGGGAATAATTGGACGTGCTGTGACGAGCGGTAGGTTCCGGTTGGGATTCTATCCAGAAATCCATGTGAAAGTTTGGCTGCTCACGTTAAGGGATGGAAACAGACCTCCCTGTCTCACTGTTTCAGGCGGCAGTAATTTAACGTGGAGCGGACTGGAGAGGCGCAAAGGTGGACAGAATTACTACTTTACAGATTCCGAACAGTTCTTCTTGGAAGATTCGCGCTGGAAACTGTTTGTTCCCGAGACAAGGTGGTTGACCGAGAGTAACTGGGCCGATGTAAGAAAGCAGTGTTGGAAGGATAGCGCTCAACCTGCGCTTTGTATTTGGCCTGGCTTTGAACAGGAAAAGTCCATCGAAGAGATTCAAATTGCAGTTGCGGAATTCTCCGACATGAGCATTGAGCATCTGAAAAGCTTCGGCGAGAGGCATCCTTTAACCGTTATCTATGCCTATGAACAGATTAAAGGACACCTCGCCAGCCGAAAAATGGAAGGGAAAACAGAAACTATTCACTAGTTGGGATTATTCATAGGTTCTCATGGCGAAGCGGCGAAAGCGCCGCCCTGGCAGGGGCCGGCCGGTTTACTGAAAGGATAAGGATTTCAGGTACTCAAGGTGTGCCCGGCTCGGCTCATCTAAAGCGAGGTAGACTTTCGCGAGCCAGAAATGTGCTGACGGATCGACCGGTTGTATGGCGATTGCGGTCAGGAGAAGGTTCTTGGCGCTCTGAAGATCCTTGTCTTCCAAGGCAAGTTCACCGAGCCGTACATAGCCCGGGTGATAATTGGGGTGAGCTCCGATGAGTCTCTTCAGATATTCGGTCTCCATCGACGGATCGCTCTGGGCCCGGTAGTAATTCGCCAAGGCAAGAATCACTTCCAGGGCATTGGCGTCCATTTGGGAAGCCTGTGTCAGCCACTCCAACTGTTTCTCGGTCTCTTTCTCCGATTCGGCCAAGCGCAAGCGTGCCCAAACAGCTGCGGCATCCGAGCCCTTTAAAAGTTCTTCCAGCAATGGCGCAACTTTCTCGTGGTGTCCTTGACCTAGATAAAGCTCGGCGAGATAGAAAGCTGCTTCTCGGCGTTCCGGATGTCTCTTCAGGATGGCCTCAGTCCGCTCGACGGCCGAGTAGACCTTCTTTTCACGAAAATCTATTTTGGCCAGTTCCAGTTGAATTTCTGGATCTTCACGAATTTGCTCGACCGCCTTTTGAAAATAGGAATTCCCTCTAACAGGATCTTTGTAAAAAAAGCAGGCCCGTGCCGTACCCAGATAATGTCGGCCGAGAGCTTCTCGGCCGGACAGGTAACCCTCCACGAGGGAGGAGGAAGACAGTGAAGAGAATTGTTGAAGAATACCTCGCTCGTAGGATTCATGCAGACTTCTTGGTGCCGACAGCTCCAGAAAAGGCCGGTTGTCGGTGTGGATCTTTTCTCCTTCTCCGGCAAACGAGGCCACTCCCTCGCTGTCCATGCGGTATGACCACTCGAGTAGAACGAGCGGGTCGTACAACTTGATTCTCTGAAGGCGCTTCACCGTGGAGGAGTTTTTCTCAAACAAGGATTCGATCCGGTCTAGGTCAAGGGACAGCTCGTTTTTGAAACCGATGAGAATGATGTCGCCAGGCGAACTCTGGAATATGTGAACATTCGGGAAAACAGAGTGGAAAGTGCGCATGACCATTCGGACATCCTCCGGACGGAGCGAGTAAAGATGAAGCCACTGACAGGCGATGCCAGCTGCAGCCAATCGATCTCTCAAAAGAGTGAAATGCTCCGCGGAGAAGAGATTTGCGACACCCGCCATCCAGGGATTGGAAGGTTCAGAGATGATCACGTCAAACTGTCGTGGATGCGATAAGAGATAGTTTCTGCCATCTTCGATGATGATCTCCACCTTCGGATGCATCAGATCACCGCGGTTCTCAGCTTCGAAATAATGTGCAGCCTCGACAACGGCTGCTTCAATTTCCACTTGTGTGACTTTGTTAACAGGGAAATCCAGCGTGGAGCTGAGGGTAATACCGCTTCCGAGACCGATGACAAGAACTTCCCTGGGGTTGCTGTGGAGCATAAGAGGAAGATAGGCCAACAAGATCTGGGTCGACATGTCCGTGGCTATGTTGGAGGCGTCGATTTTGCCATTGACGGTCAAAAGCCGATTGGTCGGACTTTCAAGAACGGTCACGGTAGAGGAGAGGCCATCCCGATAGAAAATGAGCTTGTCTCGCTCTCTGGTGTGCTGGAAAACTTCGCGGTTATAAAGCCGATGCCTGTACCTGTAAGCATAAAGAAACATTCCACTCGTCAGACCGTGGTCACTGATAGCGGGGATGGAGAAGAGGAGAAAGGAAAATGCAACGGCACACGAGACATAGATGAGGCGCTGCTGAGCGGCCGTGCTCGCCGCCAGAACGACTGCAAGGCCGATGCCCATATTAATGACGGCCATCAGAAGAAAGCTTGGCTTGATCCCCAAAAACGGGATGAGGAAGAACCCGGTTGCGAACGCCCCCATGATGGCTCCGACGGTGTTTAGGCCGTACAGGGTGCCGATCTTCTTTCCCATGTCTTTGAAGTCACGGGAAATAATGTGAATGGCGCAGGGAATCGTTGCCCCCATCAACGCCGTTGCGAATAGGATCAAGATGGCTATTAGGCCGGCATGAAGAGACTGTGTAACCCAAAAAGAGAAGTTGAGGGGAGTAATATAGCGGGCAACCCAATAAGGGAGTTCATTGACCAGGGGAAAGGTCAAGACGGCCAAAAATCCAATTAACAGCTCGATCATGGCGAACAGGAAGACGTTGACTATCCGTCTGCCGAATAGGGCGGCGTAGAGCCAACTTCCAAGGGCCAGGCCGCCCAAGTAAATGGCCAGGATGAGTGTGAAGGCGTAAATCGAGCTGCCTAAGATGATGCCAAGGATGCGGATCCAGAGGATTTCATAGGAAAGAGCGGTCAGTCCCGACAGGAGGAGTGCCAGGGACAAAATCCAGAAGAGGCGGGGGAGAGCTTGCCTCTTTGCGTCGCCTGTTTCCTCAGGCATGTCTTCCGCGGGCTCGGGCCATTCGATTCTTCGGCTGATCGAGACGGCGAGAAATCCGACAAGGAGGTTGAGCAGGCCGCCCAGAAGGAGGCTGTCGCGGATACCAAACCAGACAGGGAAAAAGAGCCCGCCGGAAATGACCCCGATGACACCACCGAGGGTGTTCAAAGCGTAAAGGCGACCCACCCAGATACCACTGTCTTGTACCTTTCGTAGGTAAAACCTGCAAATGATTGGAAAGGTCCCTCCCATGAGGAAAGTGGGAAAAATAAGGAAAACGACGGAGAGGACGAAGCGCAAGAGGCTCCTGGCCAAGAAGCCGCTCCCTTCAAAGAAGGACAACTGCAGATAAAGTGATTCGAGGAGCAGATAAAGGACAGGAAAAATAAGAGCATAGACCCCGATTCCCATCTCCATGATCCCATAGAGCCTAAGAGGCCGTGGGCTTGTATCGGCCCTTTTGCCGAAAAAATAACTCCCCAGAGCCAGCCCCACCATGAAGGTGGCGACGATGGTCGTGACGGCCAGCGAGGTGCTTCCAAAGACCAACTTGAAATACCTCGTCCAAAGCATCTGATAGATGAGCGCAGTAAGCCCAGATCCTGCGTACAGGCCTAAGACCAACAATCTAAAGGAGTCGTTCAAGCGCTTGTCGTTTACCACTGCGTTTCTCGGGAGAGTGGAGAGAATACAGGAGGCATCATAGGATCGTAATAGGATGGCAAAATAAGCTTAGAATTGTCCACTCCCACGCATTTTCTTCCAGAAAATGGTTTCTTCATTGGCCGGAAACTGCTATATAGAGGGAAGTAAGCACAATCAAACAGTGTTCAAGAGCTTGGGGATAAGTGATCTGGAGAGGAAGCGATGTTACCTAAACTACCAAAAGCGGTTTACAAAGGGCATTGTCAGTGTATAATCCATCTTATATCTGTAAGCTTGTAAGTTCATTTTTGGGAGGAGGCGAGAATATGCGTAAGCTAAAACTGCCGTTGCTACTTAGTAGTCTGACGTTTTTGTTAGCAGCTGGAGGTTGTGTAAATCGACCTCCGGTGCTGAATTGCGTCGTGGATCCGCAGACCGTTACCGAGGGAGATTCGGTTACTATTGAGACCAACGCATCAGATCCTAATAATGATCCGCTCAGCTTTGACTGGGGCGCCACCAGGGGAAAAGTCACGCCTCAGAATGGCTCGGCTGTCTGGGATTCGAGCGGCGTGCTCGCCGGACTCACGCGTGGGAGGTACACTATCACGGCCGAGGTACGTGATAAAACACATACGGTGCCTTGTTCAGTATTCGTGACCGTCGAGAAGAATAAGCAGGCTCCTACTATTGCCTGTGATCCTTCCAATGTAAGGGTCACTGAAGGCCGGTCCAGGACGCTGCAGGCTAGTGCTTCCGATCCTAACAATGATGCTCTCACCTATGCTTGGTCGATAGATGGTGAAGGCGTGGAGAACAACCAACCGTCCTTCCAGTTTGGCACGACAGGGCGCTCCATTGGATCTCATGCAGCCAGAGTAACGGTGACGGATGTCGACGGGCTGTCTGCCAATTGCAGCTTCAACGTCACCATTGACCGGAGGCCCAACCGGAATCCAACTGTGACGCTAACACTCGACAAGCGTGAAGTTTATGCAGGCGAAACGGTGAGTGCAAGCGCCCAGGGAAGTGATCCGGACGGTGACCCTCTGAGCTACTCCTGGACTCTGGACGCTCAGCGTCGTCCCGAGACTTCGTCTCAGGTGCAGATCAATACCAGTGGACTGGCGGGTGGCAGCCACAGTGTCGCCGTCACTGTTCGTGATGATCGCGATGGCACCGCCAGCGACACGAAGTCAGTCTCGGTGCGTGAGAAGACTGTTCTTCAGATGGACAAAATCCGACCCGACAACCTGGCTAAAGCTAAGCTGGATGAGATCGCCCTGAAGATGCAGCAAAATCCTCAACTGAGAGCGACGATCACCGGGCACACAGATGATCGGGGCAGTGAGCGGGCGAACGAACGTGTTGGCCAGCGTCGGGCCGACGCGGTGAAGGATTATCTGGTAAAAGAGCGCAGCATCGACGGGAGCCGTATTGAAACTCGAAGCGCTGGTGAAAGCCAACCGATTAGCGATAATAAGACACCTGAGGGGCGGAAGGAGAATCGGCGCGCTGAAGTTGAATTGTTCGTGCCCTAAGCACTAAGTTAAACGGAATGGTTACGGACGAAGCAATATAGGTTTGCGGTCCACCCAAACGGGCGACAAAGCTTAGTGCAAGGCACTTAGAACAAAGTTCACATAAAAAAAGGGCCAGGGCACTCTCCCCTGGCCCTCTTCTGTTGCCGCGGTCGGCGACTCGATCCCCCCTGACCCCCACGAGCCCGCCCCTGCCTGGCATCTGGGGTTGAAATGGATCATTTAGCAGCCAATTTTCATCCTGCCGTCTCAACTTGGTTTGATAAACGATTCGGTGAGGCCAGTGAGCCGCAGAACTATGGCTGGCCCGTTATCCAAAATGGCGATCACGTTTTGATTGCTGCTCCGACTGGCTCAGGGAAAACCCTGGCGGCGTTTTTGTGTGCCATTGATCGTCTGGTTCAACAGGGTGTCAGGGGCGGGCTGGCTGATAGAACCGAAATCCTTTACGTTTCTCCCCTTAAGGCATTGGCGAACGATGTGCGTAAGAATTTGCTGGAACCGTTACAGCAAATCCGGGAAACAGCTGTCCAGATGCGGATTGAACTTCCACAAATCAGACCTCTGGTGCGCACCGGTGACACGCCTGGTCGTGAACGCCAGCGGATGACTCGCAAGCCTCCCCACATCCTTGTCACCACTCCTGAATCGCTGTTCATTCTGTTAACCAGTCAGAGCGGGCGGAAGATGCTGCAGGAGGTGAAGACAGTCATTGTGGACGAAATTCACGCCCTGGCAAGTAACAAACGTGGTTCTCAGTTAAGCCTTTCCCTGGAACGGTTGGAAGCTTTAACTGGCAGGCCTTTTCAGCGCATTGGCCTTTCGGCTACCCAGAAACCGATTCAAACCATTGCACACTTTCTCAGCGGAGCGGGCCGGACCCCTGTGGTTGTAGACGTGGGACACTGGCGCCACATGGACCTTGCCGTGGAAGTCCCGGGCGACGAGTTAGGAGCGGTGGCGACCAACGAGATGTGGGAAGAAATCTATGACAGGCTGTCCCAACTCATCCGCCAGCACCGCACCACGCTTATCTTTGTGAACACTCGTCGTTTGGCGGAGAGGGTCGCCTATCACTTGGCTGAGCGGTTGGGAGAGGAGTTCGTAACGGCTCATCACGGGAGTCTCTCCAGAGAGATTCGCCTGAAGGCAGAGGAACGGCTTAAGAGTGGGGAGCTAAAAGTGGTGGTGGCCACCGCCTCTCTGGAACTGGGAATCGACATTGGTTCGATTGACCTGGTCTGTCAGCTCGGTTCCACTCGTGCGATCTCGCTGGCCTTGCAGCGCGTCGGGCGCTCCGGTCACTGGAAAGGAGCCACTCCCAAAGGCCGAATCTTTGCGACCACCAGAGACGAGCTGCTCGAGTGCGCAGCCTTAGTCCGTGCCATCCGGACGGGCCAGCTGGATCAAATCCGAATTCCTGCTGCTCCTTTGGACATTCTGGCCCAGCAGATTGTTGCTGCTGTTGCCAGCCGGGAGTGGAAAGAGGAAGAACTGTTTCAAGTCTTTCGAAGAGCCGCTCCCTATGTTGGTCTTCAACGCCAACAATTCGATGCCATTGTAACGATGCTGGCTGAGGGAATATCCACTCGACAGGGGCGCCGCGGTGCCTTTCTGCACCGTGACCGGATCAATGGAATGATTCGAGCTCGACGCGGCGCTCGCCTGGCAGCCATCACCTCCGGAGGGGCCATTCCTGACAATGCCAACTATCTAGTGAAAACCGACCCTGAGGAGGCTGTGGTCGGGACTCTGGACGAGGATTTCGTAGTGGAAAGCATGCGGGGTGACATCTTTTTGTTGGGCAACACTTCCTGGCGCATCCGTCGAGTTGAGGCCGGGGTGGTGCGGGTGGAAGACGCCCGCGGAGCTCCTCCTACGGTACCTTTCTGGCGAGGTGAGGCGCCGGCACGCACAGCAGAACTGTCTCAAGCCTTCTCGGAGCTTCGGGAGGAAATTGTTCGCCTCGGCGCTCCGCGAGCCCTCAAATGGCTGAGTGAGGAATGCGGCCTGGATGCTCGCGGCGCGGAACAAGCTGTTCAGTACGTACTTGCAGGGCAAGCCGCTTTGGGCGCACTTCCTGCACAGAGTTGTGTGGTGGCAGAGCGTTTCTTTGACGAGGCGGGAGGGATGCAGCTTATTTTGCATGCTCCCTTTGGCGGCCGGGTCAGCAAGGCCTGGGGTCTGGCCTTGCGTAAACGCTTTTGCCGCAGCTTTAACTTTGAACTTCAAGCAGCCGCAACCGAAAATGGAATCCTCATTTCACTCAGTGACCAGCATAGCTTCCCTTTAGACAGCGTTTTTTCTTTCCTCTCTTCCAAGAGTGTGCGTGAGGTTCTGGTTCAGGCGTTGCTGGCAATTCCTCTTTTCGGCACTCGCTGGCGCTGGAACGCGAGTCGTGCTCTGGCGGTGCTTCGTTTCTCGAATGGTCGTAAAGTCCCACCTCCCCTTCAGCGAATGCGCTCTGATGATCTCCTTGCTGCTGTTTTTCCGGGGCAGGCAGCCTGTCGAGAAAATATCCAGGGAGACATTGTTGTTCCCGACCATCCTCTGGTTTACGAAACCGTTCGGGATTGCTTGATCGAAGCAATGGACGTGGAAGCTCTCGTGGAGATCTTGTGCAAGATTGAAAGCGGGGATATCCGATGTGTGGCGGTGGATACAAGAGAACCTTCGCCGTTTAGCCATGAGATTCTCAACGCCAATGCATATGCCTTTCTCGATGATGCCCCGTTGGAAGAGCGCCGCGCTCGAGCCGTTCAGGCTCGCCGCACGTTGCCGGATCAAACCGCGGAACTGGGTGAGTTGGATAGTGAGGCGATTGAGCAGGTAGCCCGAGAAGCCTGGCCTCCTCTGAAGAATGTAGATGAGTTACACGACGCTCTTCTAACGCTGGGCGTTCTGACGGAGGTTGAAATCTCACGGCGTCGAGGCTTGCTCGAACAGTTGGTTGCCCAAAAGCGAGCCGGGAGCATAGTGCTTGAGCGAATCACACAGCAGGAGAATCAAAGCTCTAAGGATCCTGTCGTTTTTTGGTTTGCAACTGAGCGCAGGAATCTGCTTAAGAAAGTCTACCCGAAGGGGCAGATTGTACCAGACTCGTACATTGCCGAAGAATGCTTATGGGAAAGAGATCGGGATTTGGAGACGGAGCAGGCCGTGTGTGAACTGGTGCGCTGCCGGCTGGAATGCACCGGTCCGATCACCGCCGGCGAGTTGAGCCATTTGTTGAACCTTGCACGGCCGGCAATTGAAAAGGCCCTGCATGCCCTGGAAAAGGATGGTCAAATTCTTCGAGGATCCTATCGCGCCTCTCGAGCCTCCGCCGGCGAGTTGGAGTGGTGCGATCGCCGGCTCTTGGCGCGCATCCATCGTCTGACCTTGCGGCGCTTGCGGCGAGAGATTGAGCCGGTTTCTCCGGCTGATTTTATGCAGTTCTTGTTTCGTTGGCAGCACGTCGCGACTGGTACAAGGTTGTATGGAGAGCAGGGACTATCCATCATTTTGGAGCAACTGCAGGGTTTTGAGGCGGCTACCGCTGCTTGGGAGGACTTCCTGCTGCCCAGCCGGATGGGCGAATACGATCCTGAACTTCTCGATAGACTTTGCCTATCCGGGGAGTTCGTCTGGGGACGTTTATCGCTTCCCTCAACCTTAGAAAAAGACCAGCTGGAAGAAAAGGCGCCGTCGTCCCCTCGGGGGATTCGGCCCTCGCGGGTTGCCCCGGTGGCCTTCTTCAAGCGCCTGAGTATGCCGGAATTCTTTACCTTGCGAAACATCTGCCATGAAGAGCTCGATCCAAGCTCCCAAGAGACCGGGGGATTAAACCTTTCACATCCGGCTGACGAAGTCCTGGAACAGCTGCAGCGCTGGGGCGCCTGTTTTTTTGAAGATCTAGTGCGCACTACAGGAAGACTTCCGTTGGAAGTCGAAGAAGCGTTGTGGGAGCTGGTAGCTGCTGGTTTGGCTACCGCAGATGCTTTTGACAATTTGCGTGTTCTGATTGACCCAAAGAGGAAAAGTGGGCGCAGACGATCTGCTTCAAGCAGACCCACCCTCCGAAAACTGGGCCGGTCAGTGGGTCGTTGGGCCCTTTTGCGATTGCCTGGAGATTTACTTCCTGCCAACCAGACCATAGATTTGGAGCATCTAGCCCTGCAGCTCTTGAGACGGTGGGGCGTAGTTTTTCGGGACCTGTTGGCCCGCGAGAACCTTGCTGTACCCTGGCGTGATTTGCTCATCATCTACCGTAGACTTGAGGCTCAGGGCCAGGTCCGAGGGGGACGATTTGTTTCCGGATTTATAGGGGAGCAGTTTGCTCTACCGGGAGCAGTGGATGCGCTGCGGACCACGAGGCGCACTCAGACGTCGGGAGAAGTCATCCGAATTTCGGCAGCCGATCCACTAAACTTGGTTGGAATCATTACGCCGGGATCCCGCCTTCGCCCCCATCCAACACGCTTTCTTTATTACTGTGATGGTGTGCCCGTCGAGGAGGAGGAGTTCCTGGTTTGGGTGGGAAGAGGGATCACAGCGTGAGGGTGGAGGGTCTGACCCCCCGAAGGCACCATCCAGCCACCGCTACATAAATGAGCAGCGAGACAATGGAGACCCATTTACCCAACAAAAACGCTTTCGGTAAGTATTCGACACGGATACGATGATTTCCCGCTTTCAGGGGAACAGCCTTCAAGATGTAATTCGCAGGAAGAAGGTCGTACTGATCTTGGTCACTACCCGGCAGAGCCATGGCTCGCCAGCCTTCGCTATAGTTATCGGTGATCAACAAAATGGCGGGAGAAGGAAGGCTCGCTTCAATGATGAGATAATCAGTAGAAGAGTCCACAATGTGGGCCGTCCCTTCTGAGTCGGACTTGACCGGAACGGGAACCCAAGGAGTTTCCAAAATAACCTTCTCACGTGGATCAAATGCGGGATCCTCCATCGCCGCGAAAATCTGATCGCGATCGGTGATGACTACCCAATCTTGTACGAGCTGCAGCCGTGGCATGATATTGGGAATGCTGTGGACTTGAACCCGGTCTCCATCACGAATGAAGAGGTAACGGCACCGGAGCATTGCGTAAAGGCGGTGGGGATGGGTGAATTGAAGATATTGAGTGGCTTTGTCCGGATCTTGTCCCTGAGTAAAGGTCATGAACTCGGCGTAGCGCCTCAAAACCAGCGGATTACATCCCCAGATATTCTGTGCCCCGATGGACATGGCGACGTTTGGAACTTCCTGCACCAACACGCGATAGTCGCCCGGATCATCCTTTAAGAATTTCTCCAGTCGTGGGAAACGGGCCGACTCAAGGTCAAAAGTTGCACGACTTGTTCCAGCAAATATGAGGATTTCCGCGACCGCCAGCAGCGCCACTAGATAGAGGGCCTTTCGCGATGAGTCCGCAAGGAAAAACAACAGGGACAACAGCAAAAAAGTTGCACAGCAGGCAAAAAGATTTTTGGCTGCGAAAATTCCCGCGCTCTTGATAAAAACTGGATCTTGGTAGGTGGTGGGAGGAATGTACATCTCCTTTGTGGAGGCGATGGTCTGCACGAGATTTCCCCATGCTCCTCCGGCCCCCTCCTGAGCGGACCCGTAAATCCACAAACTCAACGATCCGACCAGTAGACCGATTACAAAAAGGACCCGGCACAGCCGTTTACCTGAATAAGCTTCCTTCTTCAGCAAAGTGTCTAAACCGATTCCTGAGAGCATTGCAATGAATAAAGAAGCCAACGCGATAAATTTAGAGGGGCTGCGAAAAAGATTGAATCCCGGAACCCAAGTGTAGAGCAGTTTAAAGAAGGGTGTATAAGCGCCCAGGGCGAGAAAACACAGAACAACCACCATGGTGACGGAAAAGCAGCGAACCTTTGGTTCTCCAAAAGTGGCTCCATAGACCGCCAAAATGAGGCCAGTCACACTGATGAAAAGGCACATCTCCCATAAGTACCACCGTCCCCAGTAAGGGAAATCGGTCATGTTGCCAAAAAACCCCGGGACAAACAAGGTCACGAAATTCTCTGGGGGAAAAGACAACGACGAGGCGAAAGCGTAAGAAACGCCTCCCCCACGTATCCCTTCACTGGCTGCCTGCAGCCCCGCGAGAAGTTGAACTGCTGAGAGCACTGCTCCCCCCAGATACATTGCAGCCAGTCCAAACACTATTTGTCGACGATTTGCCGTGTGAAACAAGCGAAGAAGGGTGTAGATGCCTGCCGCGATGGCGGTGATAAAAACATATTGGGGATAACCAGCCAAAATCTGCATTGCAATTGTGAGCATCCCTAATAGGAGCCAGGGAACGGAAGACGTGCGAGAGTAAGCATCAAGGACGAGGAATAACATGGGGATCCAGGGTACGCAGCTGACGATGGTAAGGTGTCCAGCGTAAATGTGCAGGAAATGAGGGCCACAAAACATAAATAGAAGGGAAGAAAGCAGGCAAGCAGCGGGGTGCAGTCCCCGGTGCGAAGTCCAAAAATACATGAAAAGGCCGGAAAGAAAGACGTGCGAGGCAATCCCGAAGTTGATGGCCTTTGAGAGTGGCAAAATCAGATAAAACCAATTCAGGGGGTAAAGTAAAGCAGATTGAAAGTCTCCGAAATGAGGCATTCCGGAGAAAATGTGCGGATTCCACAAAGCCAGATTTCCCTGTTGAAGCTGGCCGAATCCGAAATCTCTCCAGTGGCTAAACAGGAGGAAGACATCGGTCCCGAGCTGCGAAAGCACGATTTGTTTTGAGGAGAAGAGTACATCCCCAAAGAGAGCTAAAGTGGCCGCAAGAAGCACCACAACAGCCAGGAACGTAGGATGGGATAATTTTCTGAATCTTGACTCCCGGATCAGTGGGATGAACTGGGTCATGAGGGTGTACTAGCGAAAAAGGGAACGCACATACTTCAGCATGATTCGCGCGCTAAGCTTACTCTCTCCGAGACTCCGCCAGCCAAACTCATAAGCGATCTCGGCCACAGACGTGTGGCCAGGTAATTGCTTTAGGAAATCGAACAGCACTTTATAGCCTTGCAGTTCAAAGCACTCGGCGTGTGTTCGAAGCACTTTTAGAAACAGAGCAGTTCGTCCTGCAAAATACCCACCCCCACAATCGCTGCACCTCGCTGAATCGGTCCACCAGAGTCGGAGTCTTGCCATTAGCGTGCCTACCTTAGAAACTAAATACCGATGCGGTGGAAGTCCGTAGCGAACGCGCCTCCCGACAGCCAGAGTATACCCCCTGGTGAGCGCTCGCAGCAGTTGTTCAATTGTCTCAGGAGGATGTTGAAGATCACCATCCATAACAGCAAAATAATCTGTAGATACCAAATTCAAAGCATCTAAGACGCTGGCTGTGAGTCCTGGCATTTTGCCTTTTCGCCACAGTAGGCGAATACGTGGATAGACGCGAGCTCGAACCAGTACCTCTTGACGGGTGCCGTCGGTTGAATCATCATCTGCCACGATCACGTTGATACCAGGATACCGTTGCACCAGATCATCCAATAATTTGCCGATGGTCTTCGCTTCGTTCAAGGTTGGAATGATTACTGTAAGTTGTTCGTAGTCGGTCTTCGGAATGGGCACGCTTTCTTCATTAATCACCGGCATTTTGACTCCTTGCATGGCCAGGCTCGCCCCTTAATACGGTCGCTGAAGGGACGATCCGCGCTCGATCCGCTGGATTTCATGACACGATAAGTGCTAGCCCGCATTTCTCACACCGACTCTA
>JALLOL010000049.1 GCA_027717875.1 Acidobacteria bacterium AH-259-L09
GTAGAGACGGAAGGCTGTGGTGTGCCAGCGCTTGACCGTGGCAGGCTGCATCAGACGAGCCACTTGACGCCACGGATCCCAGGCCCTGGACAGCAACACCCAAAGCAGCCTGAAGGCCCAGGTGAATCTGGGTCAGGGCTGATCCTTTTTCTCAATCCGACGCTTGCAGGCCACCAACTGGCTTTCTGCGGCCAGGACTCGTGCCGCCAAAGTTGCCCGAGAGCAGAGAAGAGCCGATAGAAAGGTGTAGGTGTATCCGACCACTTGTCTGAGGTCGGAAGTCGTCCTGAGGATGATCTGGAGCAGGTAACGAATCTTTCTCATTGCCCTCAAAATACGAAGTCACGAACAGCCACTCAAGGTTTGTGTAAATCATTGCTGTACAAGGTGGACTGTATTTTTCGGGGGGACAACGCACGTTCTAAGGCAGTTGGGCCGGAATGTTCAGGGTGACTTTTCGTTCCCAGCACCCCGTTTTCCCGCAGAAGCTCCCGAATCGCGGCGGTCTGGGTGTCAGAAGTCCCGTGGACACTTTGTGAATCCTGATGGCGATGTGTATTATCAAGAAACCGTATAAGACGCTCGGGGTCAGGTGGCACTGTATCAAAGGCTGGGACTGCCGAGCTAGACCCTGCAATCTGCTGGACGTATTATCTGGAAAGAAAACACAGGGTTAGGTTTTACAACCTTGCAGGATGTACTGTCGTAAACGATTCTGAAAATGACCGAATCAAAGCAACCTTCGAGGAATACACATGAAAGCGATTGTATGCACAAAATACGGACCACCGGATGTTCTTCAGCTCAAAGAGGTAGAGAAACCTATCCCTAAGGACAATGAAGTACTGATAAAAGTTCATGCGGCCTCCGCAAATGCAGCTGACTGGCATATCCTGAGAGTTAAGTGAGGTTGCTGAAGCTCTCCGGTATCTTGAAGAGGGACACGCCCGAGGAAAAGTAGTAATAACTTTGGAACATAACAACAAAACCTAACTATCTTTTGAAACGGACGAAGCCTTTTTGCACACCGCTCGCTTACGCGACCGGCGCGCCAAACCCGGCCTGCGGCCAGGAAGGACTTCGCCGCTTAACACAACGTTGGGCGGCTACTCGCAACAGTCGGTATCGATGAACTCGAAAGGAGGTAATGACATATGATTTGCGTCACCGGAGCCAGTGGGACTCTAAGCAGCGAAGTTATCCGGCAGCTTGAATCGGCAAAGGCACCCTTTCGCGGCGCCTACTTCTCGAACAAGCAGGCGGAAGCCGCACGCGCGAGAGGGATCGAGGCCGTCATCATCGACTACAACCGGCCTGCGACCCTTCGGGCGGCGTTTCAGGGATGTGACAAACTGTTCCTTCTCGGGTCAAACGCGCTGAACCAGTCGGAGCTCGAGCAGAACGCCGTCGAAGCGGCGAAGTCGGTCGGCTTGCGGCACATCGTGAAGCAGTCCGTAATGGGAGCCGTCGAAGAGTCATACAGCCTGGCGAAGGTCCATCGGCCGGTCGAAAAGGCGATTGAGTCGAGCGGGCTGGCATGGACGTTTGTTCGCCCGAATAGCTTTATGCAGAATGCCGTGACCTTCCTGGGCAAGACGATCCGGGCTGAAGCAGCGTTTTACAGCGCGAGCGGCCGGGCAAAAATCAGCCATGTGGATGTGCGTGACATTGCCGCGGTGGCGGTAAAGGTGCTGACCGGGCCCAACTACCAGGGAAAAGCATACACGTTGAGCGGCCCCGAGGCGCTGACCTATGACGAGCTGGCGAGCGAGCTGTCGACGGCGCTTGGGCGCCCGATCAGTCACATCAACCTCTCACCGTCGGATTTGAAGAACGGCATGCTGGCGGAGGGGATGCCCGAGTCGATCGCCGATCGAATGCTGGACCTGGAGCGTTACCTTCGCGAGGGCCAGGCGAGTCGCATCACTAATGACATCAAGCAGGTGACCGGACGAGAGCCGAGACGATTTGCAGAGTACGTTCGGGAGACCGCCGCCACGGGGGTCTGGGAGGCGGAAGAGGTCACGAGATGAGCGACGGAGTGCTTCGCGCCCTGACCCTCACCTCGGCGCTCGGCTGCGGGCTGGTGGGAGGTATTTTCTTCGCCTTTTCTACTTTCGTAATGAAGGCGCTCGACCGTCTCCCACCGGCGCAGGGGATAGCCGCCATGCAATCCATCAACGTGACGGTGATCAATCCGCTGTTCATGACGGCGTTTTTCGGAACGGCTGCGGCTTGCGCCATCCTGAGCATTTCCTCGTTGCTAAGTTGGCACGGACCCAGCGGCGCTTTCCTGCTCGTCGGCAGCCTGCTCTATCTATTCGGCACGATTCTGGTGACGATCGTATTCAACGTGCCGCGGAATGAAGCCCTGGCGGCTGTTGACCCGGCGAGCGGCGAGGGGGCCCGCCTGTGGGCTGGCTACGTCACTGGTTGGACGGCCTGGAACCACGTGCGGACGGCCGCAGCCCTTGCGGCGGCGGCATCGCTCACCATTGCGCTCCGTCATTGATATCACGCGGCGAAAGAGTAACGCTCTGTATCAGGTGTAGACGAACATGACTCTGCCCATCACCGCCCAACAACGGCATGCAGCGGACGGCGCTGCGCGCCGCCGCTGCTGCCGAGCGTTAGGCATCAAACGGCCGAAGAGGGTTGTCGCTTTTACCACCTCACTAACTCCTTCAATATGTCAGATTTACATTCCGGTCAATTTCTGAGGGACGGTATAAAGTGGTGACAACACCCTCGCAAGGGCCAGTTTTCAGGGAGATTTTGCCTTCCCAGGACCCCCCGAGATTGTCAGAATTGAGCTTCTGATAAGACAAGTACAACAATGAGTCTGGGAGTGCTATATTGCTAACAACCGTTTAGTAACACATCTAGGCGTGCTATGTCGCGGACCACAGTTAAGTCCATGTTGGGCGGCCTTTCGAGAGGCAGGGATGACGACAGATAAACTAATCAGTCTTGTCGGTGTGGCCCTGATCGCTAGTGGTATCCTCGCCACGATTGGGTTCTCAGTCCACCCCCCTGATTCATCTGGATCGAATCAGGTCATGTGGCTCGTCGGTCACATCCTGATCATCCTTGGTTTTCTCCTGAACTTTCTGGGTCTCGTGGGGTTGTACACTTTAACTGCGCAGAACCTCGGTGGCTTTGGGCTCCTTGGTTTTCTTGTCGCTTGTGTTAGCCTATTCCTGTACCTCGGGAAGTTTTACTGGTCAGGATTCATCTATCCGCTGGTCATAGCTCAGCATCCGGAGTTCATTTCCGAGTACGGCTTCAACCCCGGTTCGGATCCTGTGGATCCGGTTGTGAGAATGGTGTTTTATCTAGGCCCGATTCTTTTCGCCGTGGGCTTCACTATCTTCGGACTCGCTCTTCTCAGGGTTGGCACGTTCCCGGCCATACCTGTCTGGCTCGTCGTTGCGGGTTCCTTGTTGGTTGGGTTCTGGGTGTTGTTCCCTGCCGCGGTTCAGCACTTCAGTGTCATCGTCGCGTTGGTATACACCGTAGGGATCGCTTGGCTCGGATACCTCGTCGCGAAGGGAAGGTACGGACCGACCTGAGCCGCCCAACACGACGCTGAAGCGGACGGTCTTTTGTGTCAGGCATCTTGCATGCGCCACTTCGGCCCGCAGCTTAGCGCCAATCCGTTAGGCAGTTAAAACCTAATTGAATTGTTTTTTGACGTAGTAAGTGAGGTTCATTATGAAAGAAGAACCAGCCAAATCGCTCGCCGGTGCGGATCTGTTGGCTAACCAGGAGCTCGATGAGCGATTTGTCGAAGGTATGTCCCAGAAGGATATTGAGCAGGTAATGAGCTGCCTTTGGAATAGCCCGGACTTGATCCTCGTGGATTTTGACGGCAACGTGTTCCGTGGCTCCGACGATGTCCGTAAGGTATTCGAACAGTTTTTTGCCCAGTCCGAATCGCTCCGTTTGGTTATCGACGAGATTAGCCACATTCGTGCGGGGGAAAGCGTTTTCGCCGTTGGCACTGCAATTTACAAGATGCAAGCGAAGGATCAGAAAGCACCATGAGTTAATGCTTAGAGAGGCATGTCACGGATGATTCAAAAATGGCACAAACCTGGCACAAAATTTTCTGGGGTAGGCTGAAAGGCACGTCCCCAACGGGATTTGAACCCGTGTTTCCGCCTTGAAAGGGCGGTGTCCTAGGCCAGGCTAGACGATGGGGACGGTGAATAAAAACGTAGAATTCTAGCACGGGCCCCAAGGCTTGTCTATTTGGCGAAAAGGACTGAAAGGACTGAGTGACCGAAAGGCTGAGAAGGGCTGAGTCGTCAAATTTCCGGCTGGTTGCTGCTTCTTGATTCTTGTCTGGCTTTTATCCCCCTGGTATGGTAAGAAAAAAACGTCATTAAGAACGATAGGAGGAGAACTCAATGACTTACATTGTCACCGAACGATGTGTAGGTTCCCGTTACACCGAATGTGTGGCTGACTGCCCAGTGGACTGTTTTTACGAGCTTCAAGATCCCCACATGTTGATCATCAACCCGGATGAATGCATTGATTGCGATGCGTGCGTGCCTCTTTGCCCCGTCAACGCGATCTATCCGGAAGCGGAAGTGCCCGACGAACATGCGGAATGGGTCGAAAAGAATGATGCGTCCCTGTGTACGGATGACAACCGAATTACCGACACCCTAGAGGAGCTTGATGGCGCCCTCACCATAGACGAAGTGAGACAGAAGGAAGAGGAAAAGTTTGGTTACGCCCTGACGGACCCCTCCGGCGCGGCTCACTGACGGGACTTTTTGGGCCGCCCTGCGGATTTGTTACCAGCTCGTTTCCCGCTAACATTCTGGATACTCTCTGCCATCTCACCAAGACGCTGGTAGACCAAGAAATGAATGGACTCGGGTGGGTAAGTTCCGTCTGACTGCAAGTCTCCTGCTTTTCGTCCGGTTAAGATCTCCAAGCCCTCATCAGCTGTTTTGACGGCGTAAATATGAAACTTCCCTTCCCGAATAGCCTCGATGACTTCGCTTTTCAGCATCAAGTTTTTAACATTCTGCTTTGGAATCATCACACCCTGTTCGCCGCTCAACCCACTTGCCTTGCAGGTGTGGAAAAAGCCCTCGATTTTTTCGTTCACCCCGCCGATCGGTTGAATCACACCCATCTGATTAATGGAGCCCGTCACCGCAATGGACTGCTTTAGCGGAACGCTGCAAAGACTGGAAAGGATTGCGTAGAGTTCAGTCGAGCTGGCGCTGTCGCCATCCACGCCTGAATAAGACTGCTCAAAGCAAATGCTCGCATTGAGGCTCAGAGGCTGCGCCTGACCGTACTTGCCATGAAGATAACCACTTAAGATCAGGACTCCCTTGTCATGAATGTTACCGCTCAGCTTCGCTTCTCGTTCGATATTCACGATCCCCTTATCTCCAACGCTGACCTGAGCAGTAATCCGAGTGGGTTTTCCGAAGGAATAATCCCCCAGCTGATACACCGACAATCCGTTGATTTGACCAGCTTTCTCGCCGCTGGTTTGGATCAGAATCGAGCCTTCATCGATCATCTCTTGTAATCGTTCCTCGAGCAGATTTGAACGATAAATCTTCTCTTCAATCGCCTTTCGCACGTCGTCGCTGGCCACGTACTGGCGCCCGTTCTGAGAAGCCCAATAGCTTGACTCACGAATCACGTCGGCTACGTCGCTGAAACGCAAAGTCAAACGTGTCTGATCGGAAACCATGCGAGAGCAGTGCTCAATTACAGTGGCGACAGCTTGCCGGTCAAAGTGCTTCAATTTCTCCTCATCACAACGCTTCTTGACATAGCGGGCATACTCCATCACTCGCCGCTCATCCTTGTGGGTGATGGTGTCGAAATCCGCTTTGATCTTGAAAAGCTTTTGAAAGTCCTCGTCCAGGTTGTACAGCAAGTTGTAGAGCTGGATGCTGCCAAGGACAATGATTTTAAGATCAACCTGGACCGGCTGAGGTTGAAGTCCGGCAGTGGCGATGAATCCATACTGCTCGCCGACATCCTCAATCTTGACTTCCCCGTTTTGAATCACGCGCTTTAAAGCCTCCCAGGCAAAGGGGGAAAGAAGCACATCCGCGATATCCAAAATCAAGAATCCACCGTTGGCCTGAATCATCGAGCCCGCTCGAATCATGGTGTAATCCGTATAGAGCGTCCCCATACTGGCTTCTCTTTCCATAAACCCAATGAGGTTGCGATAGGTCGGGTGAGACTCAAGGAAGACCGGGGCACCTTTTTGTTTTGAATGATCCACCAGGACATTCACCTGGTAGCGATCCGAGGCGCTTCGTGAAGCTGCCGCGCGTGCACCCTTGACAGGAGGTTGTGACTGTTCCTGTTCACTTCCAAGAAAATCACTGAGATTGTCCAAAACATCCTCTTGAACTTCACCCAGATACTCCACGATCCCTTTGCACTTTTTGTATCTGCTTTGCAGATTTTCCAGGAGATAGCCCAGAGCAACCAGGGCCACCCTGCGGTTCAGCTCCTTGATACGCTTCTGGGTCTCTTGCTGCACATCTCGAATCTCTCGATGGATGTCCTGCATGACTTCAGAAAGTTCCTCTTGCTTGCGTCGGATCTCTTCTTGTTCCTCCTCCGATAGGTTTTCAAAATCCACCGGGCTCATTTCTTCCCCACCACGCATAGGAATGGTTAAGATTTGGGGGCCCTCTCCCTTTATCAGGAGTTGTCTCTGGCGAGCCTCTGCTTGAACTCTCCCGATCAATTCCCCTCTCTTCTGCTGAAATCCCTGAACAATTTCGTCTTGCTGCCTTTCGTAATCTTCGCTCTTAAAGGCTTTAGGGATCTCCTCTTTTAGATTGAGCACCAGCTCTTCCATATCCCGTTTGAACTCACAGCCGACACCGGGAGGGACTTTTATGACACGGGGGTGATCCGGTCGGCTGAAGTTGTGCACGTAGAAGATATCGGGAGGGGTTTCTCGCTCACTGGCAATGCGCTCCACGAAAGATTTGATCAGCGACTTTTTACCTGTTCCCGGGATTCCAGCGGCGTAAATATTATAGCCAAAGGAGCTCATACCAAGGCCAAATTCGATGGCCTTCACGGCACGGCTCTGGCCAATAATGCCCTCCAAAGAATCCAACTGCTCGGTATTCTCAAAATCCAACTGCTCAATGTCACAAAGAGAGCAAAGGTCCTCGGGTTTAAGCTCATACCGGTTTTTTCCTTCTTGGATCTCTTTCATGCTGTTCTCCCCACGCGGGGCAAAATTCGAACACTTTGCCCCTATGCAAGTTTATCACCCTAACAATCAATACGCCTTCTGGGAGTCTCATTTGGGTTGGCCCGGAGTCCGTGTCATAATGATTCCCGGCTTCTTATGGACGGGTCAGTTTGTTGACGGCCGAACTGGAAAAGTTGGGAACAGTCTTATGCAGCTTGACGCTCTGGCCTTCGGTGCTCATCCGGACGATGTGGAACTCTCATGTGCAGGAACTCTTATCAAACTCCATTGCAGAGGATATAAAACCGGAGTGATTTCACTCACCCGTGGTGAATTGGGAACACGCGGCTCTGCCAAAATCCGAGCCGAAGAGTTCCAACAGGCGGCTGAAATTATGGGCCTCTCGACTCATACAATCCTGGACATCCCCGACGGAAACATCGAAGCCAACTGGGAAAATAAGATCAAGGTCATTTGCAAAATTCGGGCGCATAAGCCTAAAATCGTCCTTGCTCCCTTTTGGGAGGATCGGCATCCTGATCATGGGCACACCTCACACTTGGTGCGTGAGGCAGCCTTTCTGGCCGGGTTGAAAAGGATCGAGACTGATCAGGAGGTACATCGTCCCTACAGGGTCATATACTACCCATGCCGATTCGAGTTTCGGCCATCCTTTATCGTGGACATTACTGAGTTTCATGATCGCAAAATGAAAGCGATTCAGGCTTACAAATCACAGTTTCACAATCCAGAAAAAAGCAAATACGGTGAAGAGGAAACGAACGTCAGTCGAGCAGAGTTCCTGGAGGCCATCCTCACCCGCGCCAAGCAATATGGGTCCCATATTGGAGTGAGTTACGGCGAACCTTTTCTGGTCCGAGAGCCGCTCCGATTGGACGATCCGGTCGCATCTTTTGGCCCGGAGTCTTTGCAAGGCTTTCTCTGAGGATTTTGGCAGTGAAAATCGGCATTACTTGTTATCCAACCCATGGTGGAAGTGGCGTCATTGCTTCGGAATTAGCGCTGGGCCTGGCACAGGGCGGCCACGAAATTCACATCGTCAGTTACGCTACTCCCTTTCGACTCCGTTCTTTTCATCAAAATGTATTCATTCACGAAGTCGAGGTGACGTCTTATCCGCTCTTCAAGTACCCCCCTTACGCCTTATCACTGGCAACCAAATTGGTCGATGTAGCCAGAGAATACGGACTCGATCTCATTCACGCCCACTATGCAGTCCCTCATGCGGCCAGTGCCTATCTGGCGAAGGAAATCCTGCGCTCTAAGAGGCTGAAAACGATCACCACGCTTCACGGGACCGATATTACTCTGGTGGGAACGGACAAATCGTTCTATCAAGTGATCAAGTTCACCATTGAGGAGTCGGACGGCGTGACTGCCGTCTCCAGATATCTTCAGAAGCGAACCATTGATGAGTTTGATATCCGCCGCGAAATTCGGGTCCTTCCTAATTTTGTAGACACCGGGCGATACAAATGGGATTCCAGCAATTGCACCAGAGAACACTTCGCACCCAAAGGAGAAAAAATTCTGATGCACGCGTCCAATTTTCGTCCCGTAAAAAGAGTCACCGACGTGGTGCGAATTTTTGCCCGGGTTCGAGAGCAAATGCCGGTCAAGCTGCTTCTGGTGGGTGAGGGCCCGGAAAGATTATTCGTGCAGCAACTTGTCAAGGAACTTAAGCTCTCAGATGACGTCCTGTTTCTTGGGGAACAAGATTACCTCGAAAAACTCATGAGCTGCGCCGACCTGTTTATCTTGCCGAGTGAGCAAGAAAGTTTCGGCCTGGTTGCACTTGAAGCCCACTCTTGCGGCGTACCGGTCATTGGAACGTCGATTGGGGGTTTGCCTGAGGTGGTGACCGATGGGGAAACAGGTTTCCTGCTTCCGGTAGGGGACATTGCAGGCATGTCCACAAAAGCCGCGGAACTCTTGAACAATAGCGAGCTGTATGGCGCCTTTCAGAAACGTGCACGGGAACGAGCTGTTCACTGTTTTGACAGTCAACTGATCATTCCCCGCTACCAGGCGTTCTACGAAGAAATCTTGAACTCAACTCAACACTCCTCATGAAATCGAAATCTCTGCTTTGTGTTCTTACGACTGCCACCGCGCTCGCGACTCTGGCTGTCTTCTTGGTTCCACTCTCCGCACAGCTGCAGCCCCTCGTGTACGACGAAGGGGCTTTGGGACTCGCTTTTGCACTTAGGAAGTTACCCATTACAGCCGGCTTCCTGCACACAGCCGCCCATCCGGATGACGAAGACAATTCCCTGCTGGTCATGTTAAACCGCGGACGCGGAGTGCGAACCGGCTTATTGACTCTAACGCGCGGCGGTGGTGGTCAAAACGAAATTGGTCCTGAGCTGTTCGAAGCCCTCGGGATTCTTCGAACCGAAGAACTGATGTCAATGCATCGCTATGATGGTGCCCACCAATTTTTCGGGCGCGCATACGACTTCGGTTACTCCTTCAGTATTGAGGAGACTTTCGAAAAATGGGGCAAGGAGGAGATCTTAAGAGATGTTGTTCGTGTGATCCGTACTTTTCGGCCGGATGTGATCGTCACCCTTGCACGGACAGGAAGGGGGGGTGGCCAACATCATCAAGCGGCTGCCCGAATTACCGTAGAGGCATTCCGCGCAGCGGCCGATCCGAGCCGCTTCCCACAACAAATCGAAGAGGGACTGCTCCCCTGGCAGGCTAAGAAAATCTACGAGCGCTACCGCCGGAGCGCCGCGCGAAGAGTACAGGATGAGGATGAGCGGAAAGCCATCGGAATGGAGACCGGCCTTTTCGATCCCCTGCTTGGCAAAACCTATCTCCAAGTCGGAATGGAGGGACGTTCTTACCACCGCTGCCAGGGTATGCCCCAAATCATCTCACTGCCGGGAAGACGAGCTTCTCAGTGGATGCTGGCCGATGCTGCAGTTGAAGTCGATCCTGATGAGAATGATCTCTTTGACGGGATGGATACGAGCCTGTTCGCCCTTGAACAGTACGCGAAAGCACAGAGCGACAAGGTTGCCTTTCTGCATGAGGGCCTGGTCGCGATTCAAAAACACATCGATGCCGCAGCGGCTGCCTACAGTGTGGATTCTCCCGAACGGACATCCCGCGCCCTGGCGGCAGGTTTGAATGCTTTGCGAGCTGTGCGCAAGAAAATCGAGGCCAGCAGGCTGGATAATCCGGCCAAATACCAGATCCTCTTCATGCTCGACAACAAGGAAAAGGACTTCAGCGAAGCACTTCGATTTGCCCGTCAGCTCTCGCTTGAAGCTCTGGTAGATGACGGAACGGTCACCCCCGGACAACAATTTGAATTAACGGTCACGATTGCCACCGGGAGCCCCACGCCCGTCGACATCCGCGCAATTCATATTGATTCTCCGAGGGGTTGGTTGATCGAAAGCGAAGATGAGTCTCCCACCGAGGTTCCCGCCAACGGGGTGGTGAGACAACGCTTCAAGATCACCGTGCCCGAAAGTGCCGAATCGACGCGGCCTTACTGGCGGCGAAACCCAAGTGTGGATCGCTACCATCTCTTGAAGCCCCAAGATTCAACTAGAGCATGGAGTCCGCCTGCTGTCGCGGTCAAGGTCCTCTATCGCACCGATGGTACCGAAACAACACTCGAGCGCTCCGCCCAGTATCGCTACGAAGGGCCCTGGGTGGGTGGAGAGCAGCGACATGAAATCATGGTCGTACCCGCGGTTTCATTGAGAGTCGACGCCAAGATTGGAGTCATCCCCCTTGAACAGGCCGCAAAAGGACGGGAGGTTCGCGTCACAGCTTTGTACAACGGCAAGGCTTTGACTTCGGGAACGGTTAAACTCAAGGTGCCGCCGCAATGGGATGCCGTACCCGATACGGCTTATTTTTCATTCAGTCGCGAAGGACAGTCCATCACCAGGAAATTTCAGATCATTCCCAAAGACCAGATCTCAGCCGGTAACTTTGAAATTACCGCGATCGGACACTTTAACGGTCAGCGCTATCAAGAGGGTTATCAGATCATTGACTACCATCACATCCAGCGGCGGGTGCTTTACCGTCCTTCCACCATGGTGGTTAAAACGGTCGATGTGAAGATCAAGCCCGGTTTGAGAATCGGTTATGTGATGGGAGTTGGCGATCAAGTCCCAGAAGCGCTCAAACAGCTTGGGCTGGACTTCAAACTCCTGAGCCAAGAAGACCTTGCATTTGGTGACCTTCAGCACTATGACGTGATTATGACCGGAGTACGTGCCTACCTGAACCGAGAAGATCTAAGAGGCCACAACCATCGGCTGCTGGACTGGGTAAAAGACGGCGGCACCATGATTGTTCAGTACAACAAATTTGAGTTCAACCAAGCCGCTGAAGGACGCCAAGGCAGGCGCCGCATGAGCGATAGTCCTTACTCCCCATATCCTGCGCAGGTAGGGACAGGGCGGGTTACCGACGAAAATGCTCCAGTGAAAATTTTGGACCCCGAACACCCTGTCTTCAATACTCCCAATACAATCACAGAAGAGGACTGGGCGGGATGGGTTCAGGAACGTGGACTCTACTTTCTCGGTAAAAAAGACGCTCATTACCGCGATCTTCTCTCCATGGAAGATTCCTTTGAACACAATCGAGGCGTCCGACTGGGAAGCCTTGTGGAGGCTCGCTATGGGCGGGGCCGATGGATTTATGTCGGTTTAGGACTGTGGAGACAGCTTCCCGCCGGTGTGCCGGGAGCTTATCGGATTCTGGCCAATCTGCTGAGTCTAGGGGAGTAAGCCCGGCCGCCACAACTGTGGCCTCACCGCAGATACTGATTCTGCGAAACCAATTTGCCCGGTATCGCATCTAAGGATTGATTCGCAAGAACTTGGCGCTCAGGTTGAACTTGACCGAGTGGAAATTTATAATGGCTCTTAGTTTGAGGTAGTTGCATGGTTAACCGAAAGGCCCGAGTTAATCTCTAAAGAAGTCAAAAACCGCACTCGTCTCTTTTCTCCATTTAATCATCAGCCCAAAAAACGTCAGTAATTTGGAGGTAAGAGTAAGAGCATGCTTTGGAAGAGTTTCTCAATTTTGAAGAAGATGAGTGTAAAGGAAAGAAAAAAGCTGAAGAGAATAAAAAGAGGTGACAGGAGTTTCATTATGAGTTTAAGAGAGAAAGCCAAGTGGTGGTCCTTGATACTCGTGGTCGGCTTACTGGCTGGATTGCTGTCTTTTGCGTACCAGACTGACTACGGGAAGATGGAAAGCGAAATTGCTGCTCTCAGCGAGAAAAATCAGGTGCTGATTGCAGAAAACCAGCGCTTACGTTACATCAACAATCTTGCAGTTGAGTTTTCAATGGATCCGATGATCGTGGAGTTGGTTGAGCACTATTCTCATGAATACCTCAAGGGAAATGGACCCGAGTGGAGGCTGTTGAAAACTCCCGAGTTCATGACCTACATTATGTTGTCTCTGATCTACGCCGAGTCAAAGGGGGACGCCTCTGCTGTTGGAGACGGAGGACGGGCTCGAGGTCTCACCCAGATCTGGGTCTCAACTGCCAGGGATTATGGTGAGGTTACCGCCGAAAAGTTACTTGATCCAGAGACCAATATTTCTTTTGCTTTCAAGCACTTCCACCATTTACTCAAAAAGTACAGTGGAAATCTGGCTCTGGCGCTATATGCCTGGAACCGTGGATCCACCAAGGTCGACAAGCTCCTGATCTACGGCAGATCACCACAAAACGGCTACGCAAGAAAGGTTTAC
>JALLOL010000005.1 GCA_027717875.1 Acidobacteria bacterium AH-259-L09
GAACGCTGATCTCGTAAAATGAGGTTTGCTCACCCTTTGAAATTTGGAGGTTTCATGGAATATAAAGTTGGGGAGAAAGTGATCTACCCTAACCAGGGAGTGGGGGTGATTGAAGAGATTTGTACCAAAAGCATTGCCGGCCGGCCGGAAGAATTTTACCTGCTCAGAATCATCTCCAACAATTCCACCGTGATGATCCCAACTGGAAACGTTGACCATGTGGGAGTTCGACGGCTGTGCAACCAAAAACAGTTGAAGGTGCTTTTCAAGATCCTCCGGGAGGACGATAACGAACACAACCCTGACTGGAAAAATCGATATAAAGCCAACGTCCAGAGGATGAACTCAGGATCAATTTTCGAGGTCGCAAAAGTCCTCAAGAATCTCTTTTTCTTGAGCTTTCAGAAAAACCTCTCCTTTCGCGAAAAGAAGATGTTCGATCGCGCTCGTCAATTGGTGGTCTCAGAGATCGCTACGGTTAAAGACCAACCCGTCAACGAAGTCCAGGAGTCGGTTGATGGATTACTTACCTTAACCTACGAGAGGATACAGGCTCAAACGACCCACTGACCTCGCTAGTCTTCGTGCTGTCGTGAATTCGTGCTTTAGTATGTCCAAAAATGAAAGCACGAAGGCACAAAAGCACGAATCTCAAAGGTCGCCCTTCTTAATGAGCTGTGCCGCTTCTTTTGCAAAGTACGTCACAATCAGATCGGCTCCGGCGCGGCGGATCGCCAACAGGCTCTCCGCGACGGTAGCCTCTTTTGGCAGCCAACCTTCAGAGAAGGCGGCACACAAAGCGGAATACTCTCCACTGACCTGGTAGGCAGCCAGTGGGATCGTCGTCAATTGGCGAACCTGAAAGATGACATCCAAATAGGGTAGAGCCGGCTTTACCATGACGATGTCTGCACCCTCGTCCAGGTCAAGATCTACTTCTTTTAGAGCCTCACGAGCATTGGCCGGATCCATCTGATAGCTTTTCCGGTCACCAAATTGGGGAGCCGATTCGGCGGCTTCTCGAAAAGGTCCATAGAAGGCTGAAGCGTATTTGGCCGCATAGGAAAGAATTGGAATATTTTCAAAATTATGTTCATCCAAGGCTTCTCGAATGGCGCCGACTCGGCCGTCCATCATGTCCGAAGGGGCCACAATATCGGCACCTGCCCCAGCATAAGCGATCGCCGTCTGTGCCAGAATCTCCAAAGTCTCATCGTTTCGGATTGTTGGTCCACCCGCACTGCTCTCTTTGACCAGTCCGCAATGCCCGTGATCTGTGTACTCACAAAGACATACATCAGCAATCAGAAGCAGATCTGGGACATTCTTTTTAGCCACATCCAAAGCTTGGCAAATGACCCCATCCTGAGCATGAGCGGCGCTTCCCACTGGATCTTTCTTGTCTTCGTCGGGAATTCCAAACAGGATCACGGCTGGAATGGAAAGCTCATGAACAAGCTGCAACTCCTCCACCAGGACATCCGTGGAAAAGCGGAATTGTCCGGGCATGGAGCGAATTTCTTCTCGAATTCCTTTACCCTCGCGGACGAAGACAGGGTAAATCAACTGCTCGACTGAAAGGCGTGTCTCACGGACCATCCTTCTTAAAATCGGGTTTTCGCGCAGGCGGCGTGGCCGGAAATATGGCTTCATAATCTGCTCACATCGCCGATGACACTCTCACAACTCATAACTTGTCGACACTATGGCGGTGGAGGGATTTGAACCCCCGACACAGCGGATATGAGCCGCTTGCTCTAACCCCTGAGCTACACCGCCTTAAAGAAAGAAATGATATCAGAGGTTAGAGGGGGGGCGTGTCTTTAAAATTTAAAATTTCGGCGAAAATTTAAATTTTAAATACACGGCCCCCTCAAAGGAAGCAAAATGACGCCGACACCTGAGACGTCTCCTCTTGAAGTGCGTGTGGCTCTGGCTGGTCTTGGGACAGTTGGTCAAGCCGTGGTCCAACTCCTACAAGAAGAGAGACCTCGTTTCCAGCAAACGTGGGGTGTTAATTTGCGACTGGTGTCGATCTTCGACAGGAGCTACGGGAAGAAGGACACTTCCTGGATCTCACCGGAAGTGAGGTTCACCGAGTCACTAAAGGAATTTCTTGAAACTCCTTCAGATGTGATGGTCGAACTGATTGGAGGGGTGGATCCAGCCAATCAGATTATCCGGACCGGCTTGCAGCAGCGAAGGGCTGTAGTCACGGCCAACAAGATTTTGATGGCCCGCTGCGGAACTGACTTTCTAAAACTCGCAGCAGAGATGAATTCCTATTTGGGTTTTGAAGCCTCCGTTGGTGGAGGGATTCCGATCATTCGGGTGGTACAGCGTTCTTTCTTTTCCGACCGGATTTTACGAGTGCGAGGCATTCTCAACGGTACATGCAATTACATTCTCTCGGAGATGGCCGACGGTGGAGGTGAGTACGAGGAGGCCTTGGCTCATGCTCACTCCCTCGGTTATGCGGAGTCCGATCCCTCCCTGGATGTCTCCGGGGGAGACACAACGGACAAGCTGGCTATCCTGGGCACACTCTGTTTCAATATGCGAATCAGCCCCGATCAGATTCCGACACGAGGCATCACAGAAATTGTCCCCGTGGACTTTCTTTATGCACGAAGGCTTGATTCCACAATCAAGCTGCTGGGCATCGTGGAGCGAACCGGAGATGTTTTGAGTCTACGCGTGAGTCCCTTTTTGATTGACAATCGGCTTCTGTTGTCGAAGATCTCCGGAGTGCTTAACGCTTTAGAAATCACAGGAGCGACCCTCGGCTCGGTGGTAATTAGCGGAAAAGGTGCCGGAGGAGATCCAACTGCCGTCTCAGTAGTGGCGGACATTTTAAATGCAGCACTATGGAAAAGAGACACATTGGTTTCAAATGTCGGGAGGACGTATCCGGGTGAATTGGCCCCCGGTGTGAGCATTGAAACAGGACCGTTCGACCAGTTGGCAATCTCCCAAGAAAAGGAGCGCTATCCCTTCTATATTCGCTTTTTCGTGAAGGACCGTCCCGGGATCATCTCAGCTCTCGCCAATATCCTGGCGGAGAGGAAGATCAATGTTGACTCGGTACTGCAGGAAAGGTGGTCTGATCGCTCGAACCTCCCTTTCGTGATCACGGTCGAACCCACCCTCTTCTCTACCATACAGGAAGCAGTTGATGAGATGGGGAAGTTGGAGTTCAACTGCGCCGCGCCTTGCGCCCTACCGATGCTGCGTTGAAGGGGCGCAGAGGGGGCCGTGTCTTTAAAATTTAAAATTTAGGCGAAAATTTAAATTTTAAAGACACGGCCCCACGCGGTCAAGGGAGGGGTTGGGGTCAGACCTTGAGTTTTGCGTTTTTGGGTTCCAAAAACTCAAAACTCAAGGTCTGACCCCTTACCCCCGAAACCTTGCTATCATGAAAGGGTGAGCGAATAATGCCGAGATAGCATGGAAAATCTGTTCACCTTTTTCTTTAAATACCAACCGTTCTTCTTTCAGAAAGGAGATTTCACCTTCCAGTGGGGCTTGAGCCTTTGGCAAGCCGGCCTGGTGATAATCTCAATTGCAGCTCTGCTTCTCCTGATTTATCGACGCAAATTGATTTTTCTCGGACAAAAGAGCGGCGCAGCTTTATTGGCCCTTCGGATCGGCGTCTTCCTGGTTCTACTGCTGTTGATGATGAGGCCTAGTCTGGTCCTCTCGAGACTGGTTCCCAAAGAGAATCTGCTGGCTATCCTGGCCGATGATTCCCGCAGCATGGGGATCCTTGATAGCTCCGGAAAACCAAGAGGGCAGAGGGCTGTGGAACTACTCAGCCAGGAATCAGACTTTTTGGCAGCTTTAGATGAGAAATTTTATCTTCGACTTTTCCGCTTCGGCTCGCGGGCTCAAAGAGTCGAGAAATCTTTTGAGCCTAACTGGCAAGGCAACCAGACCAACATCGTCGCTGGATTGGAAAGGGTGTTGGCGGAAACCAAGAACTTGCCGCTGGCCGGGATCGTCCTTTTCACAGATGGCTCAGACAACAGTCATCGAGACTTCAAGGAAGTTCTCAGTGAATTAAAAGCCCGTCGCATCCCCGTTCATACCGTCGGGTTAGGGCCCGAGTCATTGAACCGAGACGTCGAGATCACCCAAGTTAGTGCACCTCGGGTTTCCATACCCGAGACGGTCTCAGTTGCTCGCATCAACTTTCGCCACCGCGGGTATGGTGGCAGTCGGGGCCGTCTCGAAGTTCGGGAAGGTCGCTCTCTAGTTCAGACAAAAGAAGTTTATTTTCCTCGAGATTCCGAGACCTTCATCACCGAGGTGAAGTTCATACCCAAGTCGGAGGGAATAAAGACCTACCATTTCTACTTACGGCCGCTGGAAGGTGAGGAAATAAAGGAGAACAACTCTCGAAGTACCATCATCCAGGTTCGAAATCTGGCAGCACGCATCCTCTATGTCGAAGGGCATCCCCGTTGGGAATACAAATTCATTCGCAGGGCCTTGAGCGAAGACAAACACATACAACTTGAAACATTACTGCGCACCGCAATCAACAAATTCTATCGCCAGGGAATAGAAGAAGAGACCACCCTAGCAACCGGCTTTCCTTCTGAAAGAGAGGAGCTTTTCCAATACCAGGGCGTTATCTTTGGCAGTGTCGAGTCTTCGTTTTTTACTTATCAGCAGATGGAGATGATGCGGGACTTTGTCGGCAAGCGAGGAGGCGGCTTCTTAATGTTGGGGGGCAGTTCTTCCTTTGCTTCCGGACAATACCAGAATACACCCATTGAGGAAATCCTTCCTGTTTGGCTGCTGGAGAGTGGTGAAGATATAGTCGGCTCTGCGACGCTTTATGTCCAAGGAGACAGCGAGTTGAAATTGACAGATCATGGTCTTCGCCACCCTGCGCTGCAGCTTTCCTTGGAAGAAGAGCAAAACATTCGTGAGTGGAATGAGATCCCGCAGTTGAATGATTGGAACATCGTGCAAGGAATCAAATCGGGCGCAACTATTCTGGCGCAGCTCGATACATTCTCAGGTTCAGCTTCCGATTCGCATGACATTCCCCTCCTTGTTTTCCAACGCTACGGTCGCGGTCACACCTTGGCACTCCTTACAGGGAGCAGCTGGCGCTGGCAGATGCTTCAGGATCACGAAGATGGAAAGCACGAAACCTTTTGGAGACAAATCCTGCGCTGGTTAGTCAGTTCGGCAAAAGACCCTATCGCGGTCGAGACCGAGCGTGAGATCTACTCCCAAAACGAGCTGGTAGACATCCGAGCCCAAGTTAGCGACAAAGCCTTCAATCGAATCAATGACGGCCGCGTTGAGGCCATTATTACCTCTCCGTCAGGGGAGGCATTTAAGCTGCCCCTTCAGTGGGACGCTCGTGAAGATGGGGTTTATCGAGGTCAGTGGACACCTCAGGAAGACGGTCTTTATCTGGTTCAGATTCAGGCCGAGGCGAATGCACTCCAAGAAAACAACCACCATCTCCGTGCCAAGACATCGTTTGTGACTGCCACAGGTTCCCGTGAGTTCTTTGAAGCCGTGCAGAAGAAAGACTTTCTTCAAAAGCTTGCACAGGAAACCGGAGGCAACTACTACGCAGTTTCTGAGGCTGAAAGGTTGCCGCAAGAAATAGTTTACACTGAATCTCAAGCATCGGTGATCGAAGTGCTTGATCTTTGGGATATGCCGTTCAATTTTCTACTCCTGATTGCCTTGCTCTTTGGCGAGTGGATACTCAGGAAAAGACACGGCCTTATTTGAGAGCAATAGGCTTGATGGAAGAAATGAGAGCAAACCAGCCCATCACCAATAACGAATGCTCCTCTGCTGTTTTTCTACTCTATTGTTCTATTGTTCTATTGCTCTATTGCTCTTCTCTGCCCGCCTTGCAGGCAGCCAATGACCGGGTTTGCATCATTATCACAGGTCTCGGAGGAGTGCCCGAGTACGAAGAGAATTTCCTCCGTTGGAGCAGTGAAATGGAGACCGTGTTCAGGAATGAACTCAACAGCGCCGTTTACAACCTTGACGGCCGAGAGCAGAAGAAGCCCGATATTCTTCAAGTTTTCGATCAGGTTTCCTTATCGCTTCCACTGGACGAATTGTGGCTTTTCTTGATCGGGCACGCCAATCATGACGGCCGTCATTATAAGTTCAACATCGCAGGCCCCGACTTAACTGATGAGGAGATCAAGACCTTCCTCGAGGCCCTTGGCCGGACAAAAACCTATATTATCGCAGCGACCAGCGCCAGTGGGATCCTCGCCTCCCACCTGGGTCAGAAGAATCGCGTAGTGGTCACTGCCACAAGAAACCAATTCGAAAGACAACCTCCCCTATTTATGTCCTTCTTCGTAGAAGCCGTCACCTCTGCCGAAGCCGACACAGACAAAAATGGTAAGATCTCGCTGCTGGAAGCGTTCCTCTTTAGTAATCAGAAGGTGGATACATGGTTTAAGGACAGGGGACGCATTCAGACCGAACATTCTCTTCTCGATGACAATGGCCAGGCACGATTAGGCGAAAGTCAAGGAACATTGGGGAGCGATCCCAGTGCCCACGGCACCTTTCTTGCCTCCAGAGCCTTTCTTTCGGCGCCCCCAGAACAGGCTTACCGCTCTTTGGAGGCCAAGCAGCTGGCTTCGGAACGGGTAGAGATCGAGCGCAAGATCGAAGATTTGAAGTTTCGCAAGACCCAGATTCCAGAGGATAAGTATTACCGCACTTTAGAAGAGCTCTTAGTGAAGCTGGCCCAGATCAACGAAAAAATCCAACAGCTGGAGGCAGGACGGTGAAGCGAATCGTCTTTCTTCTCTTTAGTCTGACCATTTGTCTTGCCTACCAAGGAAGCTCGAGATTAGAGCGTGCGCCCGACACACTCCTTTCCGAGGTTCAGCGGCTGATGCATCAGGGCCGCTATGAAAAGGCAAAAGAGCGGCTGAAAAGGGCCCCGAATAGGGACCCGTATGTTTTGCGACTTCTCTTAGAGCTAGCCCAGCGTGAAGGAAGAGAAGGGGAAACCGAAATCTATGCCCGGCATCTTCTACGCCTACATGACTCAGGGCAATTGAGAACGTCCCAGGAGATTGCTCAAGCTGCATATGCAGCATGGCAATTGGACTTATGGCAAGATGCCAACCAGCTTTTCATGGAAGCCTCAAAGAGCGAGCCTATTTCCTTGTCGCTGTTTGTCGATTGGGGCCATCTCTACCTTAAGAAGTACGACGCCGGTGAAGCCGAATCGATCTTTCAAGATGGGATCAAATCCGGCCAGCCGTCTTCTGGATACTTTCGCTGGGGGTCTGATGACGCCTACGTGGGACTTGCACACGCTCTGGACAGCCAATTTAAAACCGGTGCAGCTGAGGCTCTGGCCAAGGCTCTAGAGTTGAATCCTAAAAATCTGGAAGCTTTTCTTCTCAAGGCCAAGCTGGCTATCAAAGAGGCCAACTGGCAGAAAGCCCAAGACTGGATTGAAAAAGGACTGAAGATCAATAAACATTATGTGCCCTTGTTGCAGCTCAAGTGCGCTTTTGAGTATTTCCGGGAAAAAACCGAAGAATTTTGGAAGACCCGGGAGCGAGTGCTAAAGATCAATCCCAAGGATGGTGATCTTTTTGAGAGACTCGGGGATCTTGCTGTCACCAAACGGCGCCTCGAGGAGGCGGTTGATTTTTACCGGGAGTCAATTGAGCGAAACCCACGACAGTGGTCGGCCGTCGCTTCTCTGGGTATCAATTTGCTTCGACTGGGGGAGGAAGGAGAAGGCAAACGGATTTTGGAGAAGGCTTATGCTAACGATCCCTTCAACATCTGGACAGTCAATACGCTCAGACTCCTGGATAGTTTTGATCGTTTCATCCGCTTAGAAACTCCGCACTTTAGAGTCAAATTACATGAAAAGGAGGCGGCCGCCATTAAACCCTATGTAGAAGAACTCCTGGAGAGAAGCTTGGGGACTCTGGAGCAGAAGTACAACCATCAGGTCTCCGGTCAGTACATTTTTGAAATGTATCCTGATCACGAGGACTTCGCGGTTCGCACCTTGGGCCTGCCCGGCCTGGGAGCCCTGGGAGCCACTTTTGGACGAATTGTGGCCATGGATTCTCCCTCAGCGCGACCCAAGGGGAAGTTCCATTGGGGCTCGACCCTCTGGCACGAGGTAGCTCATGTCGTCACGCTCTCCCTGAGCAATCACAAAGTTCCCCGCTGGTTCACGGAGGGAATTTCGATGATGGAGGAGCGCCAGGCAGATGACGGGTGGGGAGAGTATCTCAATGTTGGCTTCGTGAGAGCCTATCAGAAGGGCGATTTCCTGCCTCTTTCAGAGCTTAACTCTGGTTTTGAGCGCCCCAAATCCGCCGCGCAGCTCGCCATCAGCTATTATCAGGCTGGATGGATCTGTGAGTTCCTGGCCTCTCGATACGGCTTTGACAAAATCAGATCCATGCTGGTGGCCTTTGCTGAGGGACATACAACCAAAGAAGTTTTTGAGGAAGTACTTCGAGCCTCCGTGCAAGAGATTGACCGACAGTTTCGCCAAGAGATGAACCGAACATTGAAGCCCCTGATCCGGCATCTGGAGGTTCCCAAAGATCCCCTTTTTCCCCAAAAGCTTGAGGGCCAGCAAAAAGGGCACGGAGAGGAGGACTTAGAGTCCGTGCTGAAAGCTTGGCAGGCCAACCCCGAAAATTACTTCCTCAATCTTCGCTTAGGGAGCAGGCTGAAAGCGGCCGGGCGCGACGAGGAAGCGATTCCTTACTTGGAAAAAGCGCTCCAGATATTCCCCACTTTCTCAGGAAGAGGCAGTCCCTATGAGCTTCTTTCAGAAATTTACCAGAAAACGAACCAAGTCGACAAAGCTTTGGAGATGCGTCAGCGCTGGTGGAAAGCGAAGCCGCTCTTTACGGAGAATGCTTACAGAGTGGCCGCTCTGCTCTCGGACAGGAATCAGCCAGAAGTGGCGGCAAAATATTTAGAAGAAGCGATGTACGTTGATCCTCTCCAAAGCGAGTCACATGAAAAATTGGGAGACCTTTATCTGCAATCCGGCCAGCCTGAGAATGCGGTTCGCGAATTCAAAATCTTGCTGGATCTAAAACCTGTTGACGTGGCAGCGGCTCACTACAAACTGGCACAAGCTCTGTTTGAGTCTGGTAACGGACAAGGTGCCCGGCGTCACGTGCTGCTGTCCTTGGAGATCGCGCCGACCTATGAAGAGGCGCAGAAACTGCTGCTGAAAGTGGTTCGAAAATGAGACGAATTTTGGGCTTATTACTGACTCCCTTGTGCCTCTGGGGGGTGCTTATCCCCGCCCTGGGCCTGGATGACGTCAATCGCCGGCGGGACCCCAAGGATCCAAACCTCTTTCAGTTTGTTCGCATCCGCTACAACGGATATACCGGCTTTTGGGGCTCGCGGCGCTGGGTGCCTCCCTGGATGCATGATTACCCACGGGCTGAAAAGAACTTTTTGAAGATCTTGCTGGAGCTGACATCCATCGAGACAACGCCCGATTCTTATCTCATCCTGGATCTGAATGATCCCGAGATCATGAATTACCCCATTCTTTATGTGAGCGAGCCGGGGTATTGGGAGATTACAAAGGAGGAAGCTGCCAACCTTCGTGAATACTTGTCACGAGGAGGCTTTGTGATCTTCGATGATTTTCGGAGCACCCCGGAATGGACCAACCTGACGGCTTGCATGAAGGAGGTGTTTCCTGATCGAAGTTTTCAAGAGCTGACATTGGAGCATCCCGTGTTCCATTGCTTTTACGACATTGAAACTCTGGACATGATCCCGCCTTATGTGCTCCAGGGACAGGGCAAGCCCAGCTTTCGGGGCATGTTCGATGAGAACGGCCGGCTTCAAGTGATCGCCAATTACAATAACGACATCGGTGACTACTGGGAATGGTCCGATGACTCATTGACTCCTGTGAATCTCTCCAATGAAGCTTTCAAATTCGGCATTAACTACATCATCTATGGAATGACGCATTAGGGGCCGTGTCTTTAAAATTTAAATTTTGGCCCCAAAATTTAAATTTTAAACACACGGCCCTCTTCATCTCAAAAGCTTTCCCGGCACTGGACAGATTGTTATATGATTGTGTTCAACCGACATAAGTCTGCGCTTTTTACCGGGGGAGTTCATGAGTGCGGTGCATTATCGGCTTTCCATAAACCTCGTTTGTTGGCTACTGGTGTGCGGGAACCCACTGGCCTTTGGCCAGGAACAAAGGGACGACCACAAAGAAAATCAAGGACTCTCCGAGCCAGCCGATATCTATCATGGCCGAATCGTCACACCAGAGGAGGTGAAGAAGGCCACTCGACCGGCTGCATTGTTGCCACTGCGGATCGTCTCTTATCCCCACCGCTTCATTACCTCTGGCATGGAAAAGGGGCTCATCAGTTTCGAAAAACATCACATGCGGCAGAGGATGCGGCTGTGGACCGAGAACTTGCGCAGACATGGAATCGAGATCCTCTTCGGGGGCTTGGGCGAAGGAGCGGGTTTTGGAAGTGGCGCTACCTATACCCTTCACACTGGCGAACAACAGACATTGCAATTTCTCGGAAGAGCCAGCTTCAAGGACTACCAGGAATTCGATGCTCAGTGGACCAGTGCCATCGGATGGAGCAAACTTGTCCTGGAAGCCTCCTACCAGTGGCGGCCCCAGGAAAACTTTTACGGCCTGGGAATGCAGTCCCTTAAAGAGCAGCGCACCAACTTTGCGCTGCGACAATCCTGGACGGGGCTGCATTGGGAACTGGCGCCCACAAAACGGCTGCGCTGGGGCAGCGAGTACAAATTAGCATGGCTCTCAGCACTCCGGGGCCGCAATCCCCGGCTGTCTTCACCTGACGAGTTCTTTCCCAATCTACCGGGGTTCGGAACCGGAGTTCGGCTGCAAACCGTCGGTCTTTACTTCGATGCCGACTTTCTTCAGAGCGAATACAAGTGGGGCGGCAGCGCCCATTTGGGCGCCTCCTACCAGGATGGCCTGAGAAGCAGCAAATTGCAGTATTCCCGATACGAAATCCAGCTGGAAGGGCGCATGCCTGTAGCCGCCGGACGCAGCGTACTGATCGGGCAGGCCAACATCGAACTCAATCGGGAGCGACCGGGGAGCGACCCCGTTCCGTTTTATCTTCTCCCTCACGTGGGTGGTTCTTCCACCTTGCGCGGATTCGCCCTGGATCGTTTCTATGGCAAGAACTTGGCGCTCCTGGCCCTGGAGTATCGGTACCGGATCCACCCCAACTTTCAGGTCCTCTTCTACTTTGACGAAGGACAGATCTTCAACCGGACCAGTGACCTGGCCTGGCTGAACTGGCACCGCAACTATGGGATCGGCCTGCGAATGCTTTCCCAGGGGGGCACGGCCTTACGCATCGAGTACGGATGGAGCCATGAAGGGTTCGGCTTTCACCTGAGCTTTGGCGATCGTGAACGCCGCCCCCTGGGGGGCCCAATCCGCTATGGAACCTATCGGAGGTAAAAGGACTGTGGCTGTTATGGACATGATAGATCCGTTTTATCACCCTAAAACAGGTCAATCGATGCTTAAGAAACTAATCTTTTTGATGGTGTTTGCCTTGTTAGCTCAGCACGCTTTTGCGGAGGCCAAATTCCGTCTTCGCCCTCCCTTGTGGGTTGATCGGGACGACCACGACATTCCGGAACCCAAGGAGCGGGAAGTATCCGAGATTTTTGCTATCCTCTACAATTCCTGGCTGCGCCATCTCAATCCAGAGTACAAAGTGCTCTTGGCCAAGGACGCAGGCGCCCTGAACGTAAACGCCTGGGACGAGGTGCCCGATTCCACCTGGTTTACCAACCGCATGGGGCGACAATCCCTATGTTTTCAAGAGATCCTGGAAGGGCTCAAAGGGGAAGCTCCCCAACCAGGAGGCTGGAGAATCATTCGCATCAACGATGAAGGCTACACTCCCAAGTTTGACATTTCCGATGAGGCAGGCAACCGCTATGTTCTGAAATTCGACCTCCCCAGCGCACTGGAGCGAAACTCTGGGGCAGAGCGGATTTGTACGCTCATCATGCACGCTGCCGGATACAATGTACCACTCAACACGATTGTTTATTTTTCCCCCGAGACGCTTTATCTGGACCACGATTCTTATTACCGCGATCCCGTGGGGAAGCGGCGCCCCATGACGCAAGTGGATTTAGACAACGGGTTGAATAAACTTAAATCCTTGCCCGATGGACGTTATAGAGGCCTAGCCAGCCTTTTGCTTCCAGGAAAGCCTGTGGGTCGATTCATTTATCGCGGGCGACGAAAGGACGATCCCAACGATTTGATCCCACACGAGCTTCGACGGGAGCTGCGCGGTCTTCGGGTGATCGCTTCCTGGATCAACCATGTAGATGTCAAAGACGTCAACGCTCTGGACATGTACGTGACTGCGCCCGATGGTCGTAGATTTGTTAAGCACTGCTTTATTGATTTTGGCTCTACCATGGGAAGCGGTGACTTCGTGAACGGACCCTACCGTCTGGGTCACGAGTATATTTTTGACGGACCGGCCATGGCCCGAGCTTTCATCACCCTGGGCTTTTGGCAACGGCCTTGGGACGTTCGGGGAGAAATCCGCCATCAAGAGATTGGCTACTACGAGGCCGAGTCCTTTGAGCCGGCAAAGTGGAAGCCGAACTATCCCAACCTGGCCTTTGAGCGAATGGATGACGCTGACGCTTACTGGGGAGCAAAGATCGTCACTGCCTTTAGCGACGAGGTTGTCCAGGAGTTAGCAGCGGCAGGGGACTACAGCCGGCCGGAAGTCACGCGCTACGTGGAAGAAGTCCTTAAAAAGCGCCGAGACGCTATTGGACACTACTGGCTGGATCGCATGACTCCTGTGGAAGAGCTGATTCTCGAGGCAGGTGAGACAAACTATCGACTTCGCTTTCGAGATCTTGCCCTGGAACGAGGTTATGCCGATGCCAATTCCAGGGTTTACCGTCTTTGGGCACAAGACTCCAAGGGCCGGAACTTAATTTCGAAAACCGAGTTGAAGGCTGAAAACGGGATTCTTGAGCTTTCCAAACTCGCAATGCCGACTCCAACAGCGAGCAAAACCTTGCCTGACCCCTATGGCCGAGTGCCCCTTGTGCGACTCTTGGTTCAATCGAATCGGCAGGATGGAGGGTGGGCTCTCCCGATTGAGGTGATTATTGGCTCCGGTCCGAACAGCCCATCCATCGCCGTCTTAGGCTGGAGTCATGCGGCAAGGGTAGAAAAGTGAATTCTAAGTGGCGTCCCCTCAAACAGCCTCAGGTCTCCGAAGTCGCGATCTCATTGAGGACATTCCACACATTATGTCCAACTTGGATCCACAGACGCAGCAAATCCATGGTGAAGCGGTACCTGGTTTGATCCCGATCCAGCAGGTAACACCGACGCAGCCCTTCAAGATGCATGCGGGTTTGGGTAATATCGAGCTGCTGTCGATACTGCTCCGGCAAAGAGCGAATCAGGCGATCAACCCGGCCGGAGGATACATAGCTCTCACGTGTTTTTAGCAGCGTCGCCAAGGCGGACAAAATCAGCTTTTCCGGGTTGGAGAGGGCCGTCCAACGATACAAAAGCTGGGGCGGGGGGTTCTCTACGACCCGCTGCACTACCTCCTCCACGATCTTGCGGTCCACCATGTTGCTTTGACGCTCGTTCAGTACTTCGACCATAGACTGGCAAAGGAGCTGGGTATAGAAGGGATGCCCGTGCGTGAGGCGTAACAATCCACTGATCACTCCAGATCGGAAGAGCACCCTATCTTGAAGAGGCGCGCAAATTAACTCTTCGGTATCCTTTCGACCGAGAAATGTAATCTCCCGGTAAAAGGATTTTCCCAGTAGGCGGCTCCAGCTCGAGTCCGCCTTCAACTCGTGAGAACCGGTGAACACAAAGCTTAAACGGGGATAGCGTTCCAGGAGACTGTTGAGATAGTCGTATATCTCGGCACTGATTTTCCCGTCCTTTACCTTATTCTCAATCAGTTCATACTCGTCGATGAGCAGCACCAGATGATGAGCACCGGTCTGATGAGCAACGGCATCCATGAAACCGTTAAAATCAAGATAACTCCTCACACAACGGGGCAAGGCCCCGTTGGAACTGAGCTCTCCGCCGGAAATGGCAGTGCCAATCTTTTCTGCCAGGACCTGCAAGAATTCCTGGTCTTTGTCGACGACCACCCCCTGCATGTCCACGAAGACCGGAATAAACCTGTCTCCCAGACGCCCATTCAGAATTTGGTAGAGGACGGAAGTCTTTCCCGTCCTCCTTTCTCCACACAAGACCATGATGCAACCCTGTCGTTGGTTCTCCAGCTTGGTACGAATGAATTGGAAATCTTCCCTTCTTCCAAAGAACATCTCCGGAGAGCGTACCGGGTTACCCACAATGTAAGGATTCGGTTCAATGGGATGGAATTTTGGAACGATCTCCCGGTTTTTCGGCTGCCCCCCTCCATGCGTATAGAAATGAGCCGAAACGTAGGAGCCAGCCCAGCGCTGAAGCGGGTAAAAGAGGATCAGTGAAAGGGCCAGCGAGATCAAAAGAGGTAATGGTCCCAATTGCACCTCCTCTGCCCAAAACAGGGACAGGAGGATAGAAGAAACCAAAAAACCGGTGAAGACTCCCGCGCTCACGACGGAATAGACGAGAAGATGCTGAAAGGCACGCCCGATCTCTGAGAAATTCTCTTTCAGGACGGCAAAAGCCAGACACAGAGGAAACAGGGGCTGCAGAAAATAAGCCAGTGGCTCCGTGAAAAGGGGCAGGTAGGCCGCCCCAAGGAGGGACAGAATCCGGGGGACACCTCCAGCCAGACAGCCAATGAGAACCACGCGAAGCCGATTTTTTTCAGCCGTTGTCAGAGCATAAAGATACTGACGAACGAACATTGCCAGCCCTAAAGCAAAGCCCAGTGGAATGCACAAGATCACGGCAAGATCATTAACAGCGCTGACTGCCTCAATCCGATCGAGCACTAACAGCATCCCGTAAGGGATATAGAGCAGTGCAAGACGACGGGGTCTTTGAGCGACCCATTCACTGGTGACTGGAAAGATCAAAGAAAAATGGACAAAGACAAAGGGAAACAGTCGCAGGAGCGCACTCCAAAAAAACGAGCACAAAGTACCCAGCCAACCGCCCAGAACGAGAAGTTCTTCCGGAATCACAAAACTGACAAGGACCGACAGAGAAGCTAACAGAAGACAAAGCACCGCAACCGTAGGATCCCCCGGTCGGCTTAACAGACTGATGAAGCCCAAAAACACCAGCAGAAGAAGAAACCCGGCTTCGGAAAAATTGAGGGTTTCGTTGTAAACACAGAACAACTCGACGCCGGCCAGGAGGATCAAGACAAGCAATAAGATAAAATTGACAGCCTTTTGAGCAGTCATTGAAGTTAATTTTTCACCTTTTGCTTGAACAGCGCAAGCGGGCATCTCGGGTGATATACTCACCAGAACAATGATGCGGGCTTTTACACTTTTCTCCCTTGCTTATCTGTTTCTTGTAACTCCCCTGTGGGGACAGGGCGAAAACGCTCTGAGTGGGCTGGTACGAGAGGGGCAGGATGCTATCTATCGTCTTGACTACGCCAGGGCCGAGAGAATCTTCAGAAGAATCATCAGTGAGAATCCCAACAGCCCCGTAGGCTATGGAATGTTGTCCATCACCACTTGGAACGAGCTTCTCTTTGCCGCCGGCAATCTGGCCCTGGACGAATATGCAACCCCAACTCCTTTTACGAAGGGCCGCACTCACAAACCCATTGATCGGGAAACAAAACGCTTCAGGGAGGCCAACGACAATCTTCTGGCTGTCTGTGAGAGACTTCTGGAAAAAGATCCGAAAGACTCGTTGGCGCTTTACTTCAAGGGTCTTGCCTACGAAAACTTATCGGGTGAGGCCATTGTAATTACCAAGCGAACGGGGACGGCGATCAATTATGGCAAGAAGGCCAAAAATGTCCACGAACAGGTTCTAGCACTGAATCCCAATCTTGTCGATGCCAATGTCAGTATCGCCGGAAATGAATTTGCCAAAGCCACTCTTCCCTGGAGCATCAAATGGTTGGCTTTTTTGTTGGGAATTCGTGGAAGCAAGGAACGAGCCTTTCAGAAGCTTGAACTGGTCGCTGAAAAGGGAAGATATAGACAGCTTGACGCCCGCGTCCTACTGGCACTGCTGAATGCCTGGAAAGGAGATCCCCGCCGGCCCGCTGCGATTTTTGAGAACCTGAGACGAAAATACCCTGAGAATTATCTCTTTGACATCAACCTGGCGGCAATTTACCAATTAAAGCTTAATGACGTCAAATCTGCCTTGCGCCTCTACCAGCAGTTGCTGCAGACACTGCCCCATAAAGCGCCAGGTCTTCACGCCGGAGAAATCTACCTCCGTATCGGAAAGACCCATATGCAGCTGCGCGAATACAGCCTGGCTCTGCAAGCCTTTCAGAAAGTCTTGGAGGAACCCAGAGGGGAGACAGAAACCGAACCTTTGGCCTATTTTCATCTGGCGCAAATCCACGACGAACAGGGTGAAGAGAGCCAAGCCAGAGAATACTACCGGCAGGTACTAAATTATGCCGGCCCTGAGGAGGTACTGAAGGATGAGATCAAGCGAGCCCGGCGCAAAGTGCGCCGTTAAATCCCACTCAGCGTAGCCAAGAAAGGAAGCTTCTTCTTTTTTGAAGCAGCTTCTTGAGGTCCTTCTTCAACTCGACGGCGGTCTGATAGCGATCTTGGGGGGATTTTTGAAGCAATTTTCTGAGCAGGCCGTCTAACCTGTCCGCATCCTCTACCTGGTAAAGTCCCAGGTAAGGAACCGGCTCGTTTACAATCGCGTAAAGTGTGGCGGGCGCGTTTTGGCGCTGAAAAGGGAGTTTTCCCGTGAGGCCTTCAAAAAGCACCACGCCCACAGAAAACAGGTCGCTGCGCTGATCCACGGGATCAGCGCGAGCCTGCTCGGGTGACATGTAAACCAAAGTTCCGAGCAAGCTCCCCTCAAGTGTTAATTGGGTGGCAGCGACCGTATCCGCTTCCCAATGTTTTGCCAATCCAAAATCCAGAATCTTCAGGTGGTTGTCCGAAGTGATCATCAAATTGGAGGACTTTATGTCCCGATGAACGATCCCTCGTTCATGAGCGACTTGCAGCCCAGCACAAGCCTCAATGAACCACGGGATCAATTGCCTCCATTCCATCCCCCCTTCCTCAACAAGCTTCTCTTTGAGCGTCTTCCCATTGACCCATTCCATTACAAGTATAACCTGATCCCCGTACTCAAAAAGCTCGTAAATCGAGGTGATGGCGGGATGGTTAAGGCTGGCAGGGGCTCGCGCTTCCTGAAGAAATCTCTTCCGTGAGATCTCCATGTCCAGAAGTTCGGGCCTGATCACCTTCAGAGCTACCTTGCGCTGTAGGGAAGTGTCCTGGGCCTGATAGACGACCCCCATGCCCCCCTCGCCCACCTTGAATAGGACCTCATATTGGTTCACTCTCAATCCAGGTGTTAGCTCACGGCTGCTCGGAGACACTCTTCCCGTTGGTGGGTGCCGCTTTTCATCGCCGAAACTTTCCACCCTGCGGATACACTCTGGAAAAGCCCGCGAGAAGATTCGAAACTGCTTACCTTCTTCGAGTAAGTACCCTTCCCTTATCAATTTCTGACAGATATACAATTCTTCCGGCCCCGGTTGTACACCGTTCATGACCTGCTTTAACACTTGCCTACATTGGGAAGAAGAGCGTTCCCAAAAGTATTCAAAATGGGGCCCTGCTTCTTCCAGGAAGCGGGCCTCGATTTCCAGCAGGTTCACTGCCTTGCCGGGATTCTCTTCCAACCAATCGAAATAGACAGAACAAGCGATTTGCAGATAGAAAGGAAACAGACCGGCCAAATCAATAATATCTTCCCTAAAATCACCTAAAGGAATTCCTTGTTTTTCCGAAGGCGAGGTGATCAGCTTAACAGCTTCCTCTCTTTCAAAGGGTTTCAGGTAGAGGTTACTGAAGATGTTAAAGAATGGGGAATCGGAAATCTCTGAGGAGTGGCACAGCCGCTGAAGCTCCGTCTTGGAAGATGTCACGTAAGCCACCGCATAGTTGTTGGCCATGGATCGGAGGTAGGAAAAAAACTCACGGTCGAAAGTTGAATTAGAAGTAATGGCGTCAAACTCATCAAGCAGCAAAATGAGTTGTTTTCCCTGTTGGCCCAAGGTTTCCAGGATCGTTTGAAAAGCCCCATATCCAGGTTTTTCGGGGTCGGTCAGGTCCTTTTGCACTCCTCTAATCTGCGTCAACAAAAGCGCAAAAAAGTCTTGCAGCGAGACGATGCGCAACTGCTGGAAATCAAGCAACACGACAACTAGAGAAGAACGATCGCGAAGATGCTGCCTTTGAATCTGAGGCCAGGTGAGGTGATACAAGAGGGACGATTTGCCAATCCTTCTCTCGCCGACCACGGAAACACTTTGTGGGCGGTCTGTTCCGATCCGGGACAGAATACGAGCGACTTCACGGCGTCGACCATAGAACTGCTCGGGATCCTGAATCATCACCCGGTTGAGATAGGGATTCACGCCACAATCATTTTAGCCGAGTGGGCCGTGTGTTTAAAATTAAAATTTTAAAGACACGGCCCCTTCCATTTGGATATCATCTCGAACCGGACACACCGCAAGGAGGTCAGACCCTGAATCAATTGCTGCGGCTCTTCTCTGTGCGTCCAGAGGAAGCACGCACGGCCCTGCTCATGGCCTTGTACTTCTTCCTGGCCATGACTTGCGTGAGCATGGTCAAGTCTTTGCAGATTGCCCTCTATCTGAGCAGGGTCGGTTTTGACTGGCGCCTACCGTCACTGTACGCACTTTTGGCTTTGCTCTCCGGCCCAATCGTGCTCCTTTACCGCTCTTTGATCCGTCGATACTCCCACCTGCGACTGGTCAGCAACACTCTAGTTTTTTTTCTCTTTAGCGTCGCTCTGTTCTGGCTCCTGGTAGGAAAAGAACAATCCGGGATCTACCTGGCATTTTACACCTGGGGAGGTGTCTTCACTTTGCTGCTCCCTACCTTAGGTTGGGTGATTTCCTATGACCTCTACACTACACGAGAAGCCAAGCGTCTCTTCACCCTCTTGGGGACGGGGGGAATCCTAGGGGGTGCTTGCGGCGGCTATTACACTGCTTTGGTCGCCGGGACGCTCGGTGCCAGCGGGCTGCTCGTTCACGTCTTCGCGCTTCTGTTAGTTTTACAAGGGGTACTGGTGGCCATCTATCAGTCCGACAGCAGCCGCTTGGACCGAAGATATCGACCCAGCTCTGAGTCCTCGCGGCGACCAAGACAGGCTCAGGTCTCGAGCGTGCGCGGCCTTTTTCGATCGCGTCACTTGATCCACCTGGCCGGGATCGTTTTGGTCTCTGCCTTTGCGACCACCCTAATTGACCTACAGTATCAATGGGTTCTGGATCGCCGCTATCCTGGAGCAGAGGCACAGATCGCTCAGTTTGTGAGTGCTCTGCTAGGAACGATGTACTCTTTCTCGGCCCTTTTCCAGTTGTTTGTCACCAGTCCTGTTCTACGCTACTTCGGCGTTGGTGCTGCTCTTCTAATACTTCCCCTAGCGCTGCTGGGGGGATCGGGGGGGGTGGTCATTCTGCTCGGTTTCTGGGCTGTTGTAGCTCTAAAAGTCATTGACGGATCTCTCCGCTCTTCTGTTCATCGAACTGGGCTGGAAATGCTTTATGTACCCATCTGGAACCCTCAGACTGTGACCGTTAAGACGTTTATCGACCTAGTGGTCTTCCGTTTTGGCGATGCTTTAGGGGCAGCTGCTTTTCTGGGAGTGTCGACTTTTCTCCTGACACCCGTGAAGGGCATTGGAATAACGGTGGCGGTGGTGGCTGCATTCTGGGCTTACCTGGCCGTAAAGCTTGGAACCCAGTACATCGAAAGTCTTCGTTACAGCCTTGAGAGCAAGGCAACCCGAGGCTTGCATCGCTCCCTTATTTTAGAAGAGGCTGGGGCTAAGAAAGCCCTAATGGACGCACTGCAAAGCCCAAATCCGGCCAAGGTTCACTTCGCCCTCCAACAACTTGCCTCTGTCAGTGCCGAAAACGAACCAGAGGTGAGGGACTTTACCAGTCAAGCCGAAGAGATCATGCACACTCAGATACCGGGCATTTACAGTGTCCGTTTGGAGTGGTTAAAAGCGGTAGCACCCTTGGTGGATCATTCCGATTCCCAAGTCGGGGCCGCTGCCTTCCATTTGTTAGTTCGTCATCATCGCACCAAATATTTGCCCCTCTTGGAGAAGAAGCTGAACTCCGAATGGGTTCCCGAAACGATCTACTTGTGCTATCTGGACCGTTACGTGAAACGGCCCGGCAGGTATCTCCGTCCCCCTCAGGTGCTCCGGTGGTGCCAGAATTTGACGCCGGGAAAGGCTTCCATTCTGGCACGGCTAATGGGGAAGACAAAAAATCCTGCCTTCCTGCCAGTACTTCGACAGTGGATGAGTGGGGACCCAGGAGAACCGGCAAGAGCGGCCATCGAAGCCATAGGCCAATATGCAGACCCACGGTTTCTGGACGCTGTGATAAATCTTCTGGGATCGAACTCGACTCGCCAGGTGGCCCGCAGGGCACTCATTAGTTATGGCGAAACCGCCGTTTCACATCTCCTGCAGCTGCTTCGCAACCCTGCAGCCGGACCTTCCATTAAACGACACATTCCCCTCATCCTCAGCCGCATCAATACGTCATCATCGCGGGCGGCACTTGTAGCGGCCCTTTATTCACCTGATCCCGTGGTATCCTTCAGCGCTCTCAAAGGCCTCAACAAAATCCGAGCTTCCCAGGATCTTTCTTATTCCCAGGAGTCCTTTCTGCCGCTTCTGCAAATATGGGCCAAGCAATACTACGAACTGGTCAATGTCGAATCGATCCTAGACAAAAAAGGTGGAGACGCCTGGAGACTGCTCGAGAAAGCAAATCGCGAGCGAATGGACTGGGCAATTGAAAAGATCTTTCGAGGGCTAGAACTTTTTTTGCCTCATGGAGATGCCTATTTCGCATACCTGGGGTACACCAGTGACAAAAAGGAACTTCGCGAAAATGCGATCGAGTTGATCGATACAAGGATCAAAGGCGAACTCCGACACACGTTGCTCCCCATCTTCAGTGAGGAGAACTCGCTGGAGGTGGCTCGCAGAGGACGTGAGCTTTTTCGTCTTCCCTCCGATCCGGACGCAATACTATTGGATGCGCTTTTGGGGTCTGACCCCTGGTTTAAATGCTGTGTCCTGGTTGTGGTAAGGGAGCAGCCCAAACCGATCCTGGAAAGGGCTGTGCGCCAGGCTTGCCAGGACATCGATCCTATCGTTCGAGAAACCGCCCAATGGGTTCTGAAGGGGGTCAGACCTTGAGTTTTGGGGTCAGACCCCCTTCAGTTTCAATGGGGGGCGTTGGAGGGACAATTCCTGCTCCAAAGCATGCGCCAGGCGCAAGATTTTCACTTCCTGGAAATGGGGTGCCTGGATTTGGAGACCGATAGGAAGCCCCTCCTCGCTGAAGCCACAAGGCATGACCAAACCTGGGACGCCGGCCAAATTGGCTGTCACAGTGTAGATGTCCGACAGATACATCTGGAGTGGGTCGGCCTTTTTTTCTCCGATTTTAAAGGGAAGCGAGGGAGTGGTGGGGCCAATCAGAAGATCCACCTCCTCGAAGGCTTTAAGGTAGTCGTTTTTCAGGAGAGTTCGCACCTTACTGGCCTTTAAATAGTAAGCGTCATAATAACCAGCACTGAGCGCATAAGTACCGATCATGATGCGTCGCTTCACCTCTTCGCCGAAGCCTTCGCTACGGGTGGATTTGAACATGGTCTCCAGGTCTTCCTGATGAGAACTACGATAGGCGTACTTCACTCCATCATATCGTGCCAGGTTGGAACTGGCCTCGGCCGGAGCAATGATGTAGTAGGTAGCAATGGCATATTCCGTGTGAGGAAGGCTCACCTCGAGCACCGGACATCCCAGTCCCTCCAACTTTTTGATGGCCGCGTGAACACTTTGCTCGATCTGCGGATCCAGTCCAGAACTGAACCACTCGCCCGCAACTCCGATTTTTACATCCTTGACATCCCTGTCAATCTCGCTCAAATAATCCTCTACCGGGCACGCAGCGGAGGTTGAATCACTCGCATCTGGCCCTGCCACAACCTGCAGCAGCATGGCCACGTCGTAGACGCTATTAGCCATAGGGCCAATTTGATCGAGAGAAGAAGCGAAAGCCACCAGACCGTAGCGAGACACGCGGCCGTAAGTCGGCTTCAGACCGACCACGCCACAGAAGGCCGCCGGCTGGCGGATCGAACCTCCTGTATCACTTCCCAATGCTCCCGGAGCTTCCCAAGCGGCCACCGCTGCGGCCGACCCTCCGCTGGATCCTCCTGGAACCCGTTCCAGATTCCACGGATTACGCGTGGGGAAGAAAGAAGAGTTTTCCGTACTCGAGCCCATGGCAAACTCATCACAGTTCGTCTTTCCTAAGAGGATGACTCCCTCTTGTTTCAGTTTACAAACCACGGTCGCATCGTAGGGAGGGAGATAATCCCCAAGAATGCGCGAAGCACACGTTGTTCGCACGTCCTGCGTAATGATGTTATCTTTGATCGCTAGTGGGATTCCGGTTAAGAGTCCGTTGGTAAATTCTCCTGCCGCAATCCGTTGATCCATTTCTGCAGCCTGCTTCAGAGCTAATTCGGGTTCGACCGTCAAAAATGCCCGGAGCTTGTCGTCGTGCTGCTGGATGCGATCGAGGAAGTTTTGGGTGACATCCCTGGCAGACAAATCCCTGCGTTTGATCGCCTCTCGGAGTTGGCGAATGGGAAGCTGATAAATTTCGCTCATGGTGATTTCGTGCTGTCGCGGTTTCGTTTGGCTTCTGCCCGTCCTACTCAATTACCGCGGGTACGCGAAAATGATCCTCTGAGGAGTCGGGAGCGTTTGCCAAAGCCGCGGCCACGGCAAATGAGGGCCTTCTCTCGTCTTTTCGCATGGGAGTCTCGAGATGATCTTGTTCAAGAGCGTGATAGGTGGGTTCAATGTCATCGGTCACAACCGCGTCCAGCTGGGCAAAGTAGTCCAGAATTTTCTGAAACTGCTGCACAAACCGCTCAAGCTCTCCGGGGGCGAACTTCAAATTGGCAAGGTCCGCAATTTTTTCAACCTCTCTGGTACTTAATGACATAGTTTCTCTCCTTTAGAATTTTCGCCAGACGAGCCAAGTATCTTCGCGTTTCCTGGACATCCCGTTCAATCTGTTTTCTCAGATCCCAAACATTTTCAAATTTCTTTTCTGCTCGGAGGCGAAGGCAAAATTCCAATTTTATCGGTCTGCCGTAGACGTTTTCGTTGAAGTCCAGCAGGTGGGTTTCAACCACGGGGCGACTGTCGGACTTCTGATACAGGGTTGGGCGATACCCAACATTGGTCACACTTGGGAACAGCTTGCCATTGAGATGAGCCCGGCTCGCGTAGACACCGGGAGCAGGAGTTAATTCGTTCTCCGGATCCAGGTTTGCAGTTGGGAATCCCAGCTGAACCCCTTTCCCGGAGCCGCGCACGACAATCCCCACAATCTGGTAAGGGCGTCCAAGCAGGCGTTTGGCCAAAGCCACCCTCCCATCCCGAAGCAGACTTCGGATGGAGGTGCTGCTGATGCGATTATCACGAAAATAAACGGGCTTGATCTCGTGAACTTCGAACTCGAATTCTTGTCCAAGAGACTTGAGAGTTGGCAAGTCACCGGAGCGCCGGTGGCCAAAACGGAAATTGCTTCCCACGTGAATTTCACGGATTTGATGGTTGTACAGGACCTCGCGTGCAAATTGCGCCGGCGTGTAAAGAGAGAGCTTCCGAGTGAAGGGCAGTCGCACCATGATGTCCACGTCCAGTTCTTCGAGCATCCTTTCTTTCTGCGCCTCCGTTTGCAGCAGAGGAGGCGCATCACCCGGGGAAATGACCTTTTGGGGATGAGGGAAAAAGGTGAGGAGAACCGATGTCCCCTGCTTTTGCCGTGCGCGCTCTACCAGTCGTTGCAAAATAATCTGATGGCCACGATGCACTCCATCAAAAACACCGATGGCCACTATCGGATAGTTCAGCGATTGAGGGAACTGCGTGAGATTATCGATGATACGCATGTAAGCCGCATGGGAGCTATATCACTTTGGACTTGCTGAGGAATTTCATCCGTAACTCGTAAAGCAAGCCGTCCAGCAGGTGAGTTTCCTCAGCTGACAAATTTCCTTTCGTCTTCTCCTTCAAGATGGACAGGATATCGATCATCTGACGGGCAGCGTCCACATTCTCCGACCTTTGCCCCGTTGTTGGTTCGGGGATCTCTCCCAGATGGACCATTCCTGTGGTGGCCAAGGAGAGGAGAAAGGAGGAGAAATTCATGGGCTCCGACGCATCCGAGCGCGGGCTCTCCTGGGAGGCTTCTCCTTCCCCTGACGCTCCAGATGGCTTTTCCTCTTTCGGAGGAGCTTCGCCTTGAGGTGGCTCTTGCTGCGTCTCCCTACGGATTTCCCCTTGGGGCGTAAACTTTCGCCGATCGGTTACCTTGAACCAGCTTTGTTGTTGTTCCTCTTTTTCGTCGCTTTCATCACCCATAGTTGTCCTCCAGCGTCAGACCACTTCATTTTTCTGGTCTTGCCAGAAGGCTTCCATCTCCTCGACATTCACCTCCTTCAGGGACCGTTCCTGGGCAGCAAAATGCTCTTCCATCGCCTTGAAACGCCTCGAGAATTTACGATTGGCCTGCTTTAGAGCTGACTCGGGATCAATTTGAAGATAGCGCGATATATTTAAGGCGGCAAACAGAAGGTCTCCGACTTCCTCTTTGATTTTTGCTTGGTCATCCTTTTCAAGGGCCACCTGAAGTTCTTCAAACTCTTCTAGGAACTTGTCACGGATTCCCTCAACGTTGTCCCAATCGAATCCCACCCGGGCCGCTTTGGAAGAGATCTGATAAGCACCGTACAAAGCTGGAAGCTGCCCCGGAATCCCATCCAGCAGAGACCCCCGAACGACCTCACGGCCGGAGGCTTTTTTCTCGGCAGCCTTGATATCCTCCCAGTTTCTTAAAAGCTCGCGAGAGTCCTGGTAAGACTGGTTTTCAAAAACATGAGGGTGGCGACCAACCATCTTCTGGTAAAGCCGGCAGCACACGTCATCAATATCAAACTCACCTTTCTCCTTCGAGATCCTGCTGTGGAAAATTACTTGGAAAAGCACGTCTCCCAATTCTTCGCACAACTCGTCGGAATCTGTGCCATCTAAAGCCTCCAGAAGTTCATAAGCCTCCTCTACTAACATGGGCTTCAAGGTTTCCCGGGTCTGTTCCTTATCCCAGGGGCAACCCTGAGGTCCTCGCAGAACATCCATTAGGTCCACCAGTTTGTGAAAATAGTTGTCATTACTACTCATGAGTTTAGTTTGGGGGTCAGGTATGGGATTTGGGGATTCACGAGTGAATCCCCAAATCCCATACCTGACCCCAAAATTCACAGCACCTGCCCCCCACCTCCCCTTCTCGCAGCAGAGTCTGGATCGCTTCCTCCACGTCCCGGTCGGAGAACTGATTGTTGGGGTCATCTCCGGTCAAGCGATAGCGCAGCTCTCCGCGGCGGTCGTAGATGAAGACCGCGGGAATCCCGAGCAGATCCAGCTTTTTGAATGCATCGACAATGTTTTCATCCATCAAGTAATTGGGAAAGGTGGCGTTTTGCTCGACTAAAAACTGCCGGGCTCCTTCAACTGCCTGCACATCGTCCCGTTCATCCAGGCACATTGAAACGAAGGTAACACCCTCCGGGTGATATTTCTCGTACATCTCGACCATGCGAGGGAAGCGTTCCACGCAGGGTATACACCAGGTGGCCCACATATCCACGACGACGATATCACCCTTGAATGTTTCCAGCTCCTGGTGCCACTCCGCATGGGTGACGGGCACAAACATCACCCCAGGCACTACTTCTTTTGACGCGCTTTCCTCTTTGACTGGCGCCTGTAATGAACAACTACCCGCCAGAAGCAAGACCAGGATCAGCCTGGATGTGATCTTTCGCGTCACTCGTTTTGGTATTCGACGTTGCATCCGTGGGCCCGCGTCTCGGAAACTGCTGTCCCTTTACCCTTCAGAGCGGCTTGGATTGCATCTTTCACATAAAAATCGCTGGGTTCGCCCTTAGTATAGCGGACTGTCCCCTCTCGACGCATCGATGCGGGGGAATTGTGCAGCAGACCCATGTAGACCAGTTTGCGATCCTTACCGAACACGAAATACTCGGGTGTTCTGGTAGCGCCCAGCTTCCGTCCGAGTTCCTGGCTCTCATCAAACACGTAGCTGAAATTGTACCCCACCCTGGCGGCATGTTCTTTCATGGCCGGAAGGCGGTCACCTTCCCTGTGATTCACGCTCACTGCGACGATACGGACACTGTGGCCCCTCATTTCGTCTACGAGCCCGATGAGGTCTTTGTCCATCCCCTTCACCCAGGGACAATGGTTGGCGAGGAAAACCAGAACTACCACGTCCTCTTTGATGTCGCTTGACGACAGCCTCGTCCCGTCCGTTGCCGGCAGGCTTTTGAATTGCGGCAGGGAAACGCCGATCCCGACAATGGTGTTGTACTTACCGGCATGCACAGGCGCGGATGCGAGTAGTCCGACCATTACCAAAACACAAGGGATTCCCCATTTGCGATGATGCATAACTTTGCCTCCTGTAAAAGTTCTGACCTATTGTCAAAAATTAGCACAGGCAGGTAAGATAGTTCCACGAAAAAACAAGATGAGTGTTGGCATTTGCCGCCCTGGAGGCCTTCATGATCGATGTAAAGCAGACAAGGGAAGGTGATCTTCTTGAGTTCAGCGTAACGGTAAGGGAAGAAAGCAGTGAAACGCACCACCGCGTAAGCATGGCACAATCCACCTATGAGAAGCTGACCGGTGGCAACGTGAGTCCAGAGCGCTGTATACAGGCGGCCTTTAAATTCCTGCTGGAGCGCGAGCCCAAGGAATCCATTCTTTCCAGCTTCGACGTGACGGTTATTTCCAGGTATTTTCCCAGCTTTGAAAGGGAATTCAGCCGCTATATCTGACCGGCAACAGGGTCCCTCCCAACTAGTCCGCATTTCTCACACCCGCTCTACTGCATCGGCGCACTGATCCGGCGCATCAGACCCTGGGATTAAACTTGCTCTACGGAAGAATTGTGAAAGACAAGCAAGTGCTCGCAAAGCTGGAAGAAATTGTTGGGCAGCTCGGCATCGACTTGAGATGGGATGAAGGAGAGTTTACAGGCGGGATTTGCCGTCTTGGAGAGAGAAAGGTTCTTGTTATAAATCGCTCCCTTCCAACCTTTGTAAAGATTGAGGTTCTGTGCCGGGAGCTTTCCCAGAGGGATTTGTCTACGATTTTTATCCTTCCCTCCATCAGAGAGCAAATCAGCCGATTTCATTAACAGCAATCCGATTGGAGTCTCCTGCTCTTCTACTCAGTCCGCCTTGCTCAGTCAGCCTTAATATTGTAGGAGGTGAGCCTACCCTGATTGCGGATGTAGAGTTGGCCGCCACTGACGACCGGGTGCGCCCAACTCGGCCAGCCTTCATCCTGAATGACGAACCGGCCCTTTTCCCTGTAACCCTCGGGAGTAGCTTCCGCCAGTCCGACGACATTATTCTCGCTGAGCAGGTAAAGGCGGCCGTCAGCGCAGGTGAGAGATCCTTTCCCCACGCTTCGGGCTCTCCACACTCTCTTGCCGGTTTCAAAATCCATGCAAGTCAAAATCCTGCCGGAGAAGCCATACACGTAACCATCGACCAGCACCACCCCGCCGTGATGATTCTGCATGTCCCGGCTAAAGTAGATCTCCTCGGCTTTCACCTCATTGCCCTGGGCCTTTAAGGCCAGAAGTGCGCACCCCGTGCCGTAAGCCGAGGTAAAGAAGACCTTGTCATTACGGAAAATCGGTGTAGTGACATTGGCCGTGCGATTGGCTACCGGCCGGTATCTCCACATAAGCTTCCCGTCCGTCGCGCGGAGACCCACGGCTGCGCTGGCCGTGAAAGCCAGTACGGTTCGGACGCCCTGCACGTCGGCGACGAGACAGGAAGAGTACGCCGCCCGGTCGCTCAATTCCTTGCTGGTCCAGACTGTTTTGCCAGACATTTTATCGAGGGCCACAACACTGGCATTCGGTCCTCCCGGTGTTACGATGACATGATTCCCGTCAATTAGCGGGGATTCGCTGACCAACCAATTTGGATTACGGCCCTTGAAGTCTCTGAGAATGTTGCGGTACCAGACCACGGAGCTGTCTCTGGTCTGCAGACAGGCCAAGTCGCCATTTTCCGTCAAAATGTAAACTCGCTCGCCATCCACTGTGGGAGTACCTCTCGGGCCGCCACCGCGACTCTGCTTCAAGTTCGTACCCAGCGCAGAGCTCCACAAAATCTTACCGTCCCGGCGATTAAGACAGAAGACGACGCTATCTTTGCCTTTGGTGCCTTGTACAAAGATGTGATCCCGCTGAATGGCCACCGTTCCATAACCTTTGCCCAGCCCCGTTATTGACCAAACCACTGGCGGCCCTCCGGCCGGCCATTCCTGCAGCAGACCCTTCTCTTGCGACACGCCTGTTCGTTCGGGTCCTCTCCATTGAGGCCAGTCGGGTGCGGCCATTGCACCAACCGCCGCGCCGGTCAAAACGAGAGCAATCAGTAAGGCAAAGAAAAGCCTAAATCTCATGTCGATATCTCCTTCGCGCTCCCTACAATCCACTAAGCTGAGTGGCGACATCTGCGTTGAGACCCAGCCAAACTTATTATTGCATAACGGTTAAAAACTGCGAAAGGTGCTGTATCCTCTGAGAGAACGCTGTCTGAACACTTGAATCAATGAGGTGATTCTTTTAGACTGAAGCTCTGAAGATGGATAAGAAGAAAAATCTCTTTGGCGCCCCCATTTCACCTATTGACGTGAGGAGACCAAAGGAGCCCAGGGTTGGCCGAAAGGTTCCTTTCTCATTCAAGGTAATTGCGGCTGTTGAGAGCGGGCTGGTCTCCCGGGAAGTTTCTAAAGCTGAGACCCAAGACATCAGTGTAGGCGGACTGAGATTTGAAAGCGATCTTCCTTTGAAAGTAGGGGATAGATTAGAGTTGAAGCTTCAGTTGTCCCACTCAAAAGAGGTGGGCACCAGTGGAAAGGTCGTTCGATCGGAACAGATTGAAAGAGACGGGAGATCCTTCAATTCGATTGCGTTGCAGTTCATGGGATTGAAACCGGAGGAGCAAGATCGAATCCGAGAGTTCGTGTCCCCAAAGCTGACCCTTCAGCAACCGGAATAGGAAACCCAAAATCCGGTTTCACCTGGAGTTTTCTATGAAAGCTTACGTGCTTGTCAATGTGCGGGCGGGGAAGGCGCGGCACGTGGTAGGCAAAGTTCGACAAATTGAGGGTGTCAAGAGCGCCAACGCTTGCTGGGGCCGCCCAGATGTCTTTACGCTTGTAGATGTGCCAAGCGAAGAAGTACTGGCGGACACAGTGTTGGCCGAGATTCAAAACATTGACGGGGTCGAGTCCACCGACACTCATCTCGTGATCGAATAGCCTCCTATTCTGTTGGCCAGTCGATTGCATTT
>JALLOL010000050.1 GCA_027717875.1 Acidobacteria bacterium AH-259-L09
GCGCATCACTTTGTACACTTACATTTACACATAGTGTAAGCTTAGGTTTACACTTCTGCGCCCAAACTCACGCGCGGGATAGCCTGCAACTAACTGTTTATTAACGATTTACATCAGGCTCACTGGGTTGGCCGACGAACACAGCTTAAAATGGCACGCCACTTGCTTAGCAACCTCAAGCAGTATCAGCTTCCGATGGGGCGGCGAGGGTTAATGATTTGAAGATAGTTGATGCCAAGTGATGCATAGAGAGCGTGAAAATGACTGAGCAAGTTTCTGGATGGCCCAGTGATGGCCTTCAGGTCGGATGGGCGGTATCCATTTCTCCACTGAAGTCAAGCGCCGAACGGGTGGCCACGGTCACGAAAACCTCTCCAGACGAAACCTGGCTGAAGCTTTTGAGACCACTTCCCCTCCTCTTCAGAAAAGGAGAGCTAGTTGGGATTAAACACTGGGATGAAGGGGCTATCTATTACTGGGGTGGAGATGTTCTCAAAGTCTCCGGCTCCTGCAATCAGAACGTCGCGATCTCGAAAAGCGGTCCAGGGGTGAAACTGTGGCAGAGGAAATACTCCAGGCTTTGTTCGGAGATCCCTTTCTCGTTTAGGGTAATAAGCTCTGCTCCGGGCCGGCTCGTCTCGGGGAAAGTTGTTTACTCGAATAAGACCCAAAATATCAGTGCAGGCGGCATAGCGTTTGAAACCGAACTTCCACTCAAAGTGGGTGATGAATTACAGCTAAACCTTAAATTGCTTAGCTCACAACAAATGAGCACCGGAGCGTGGGTTGTTCGATCGGAAAGGGTCGAACGCGAAGAAAGATATCTCAATTCAGTTGCTTTGGAGTTCCTCGGATTGAAACCAGGCGAACGGGCGCAATTCCTGCGGTTTTTGGCTGTGTCCCAGACGAGTGAGGAAACCGAAGAGACAGTTTTTTAAACCCCAGCGCATCAATTTCGCGAGCCTGATGCGGCAGGCGGCTCAGTATCTGCCGATGCCTGCCAAGTCTCGTCCTGCCCTGTGAGCAAGCTGCCGCACTTTCGCCATCACCACATCCTGGACTGTGGGAGCGAAGAACCCGATGCCGCCGTGTATCAATCCACGTGTTTCGTAACCGCCTTCACTCAACACCTGGGCAGATGGCAGATAGCCAAAGACGTCGTTGCAGTAAGCAGCGATCCAAAGTTGTCTTGGTCCAAGCACCTTTTCCAGAAGCCTCACATAATCCACCACAACCTCGCCCGAAAGCCCGATCAAAGTCAGGTCGTGGCCAAACTGCCATACAGCAATCGGGGCGCTGTAGTGGGTGGGCAGCTTTTCTCCGCGATCCATCATTTCCATCATTTTGCCGCCTACCCAGGCCTGCCAACCTCGCCCTCCTGCCAGTTTTTCTATTTCTTGACGTGAAGGGGCGGCCTGGAGCGGCAGATTCACACGATCGAACTCCACACGCAGTGGACCACCTACAAGCTGGAGTTTTTCTTCCAAGACCCGCAGAACTTCTTTCCCGAGGCCGCGCCCGTGCTGACGTGCGAATTGCACCGTTCCCCGTGGATAGGGGTTCGCGTCTGCAGCACAACCCAGCATAAACATCGCCTGGACGGAGGGCAGTTTTGCCTGAATGTATTTCTGGGCGAATCCAGCGTAGTCACCACTGATTTTGTAATGTTTGCCGGTCAGCGTGGTGTTGTGACAGGCTGCGCCGAAAAGCACCGCTCGGAGCTTTCCATTGGGAGTTGCCACGCGCAAAACGGGAACGGTCCGATCCACCGGCCCGCGAGGATTCACACCGAGAATCACCCCCCTTTCAGTGTATTCACGGCGATTCATGACGAACTTGGCCACTCCTGTCCCCCAGGATAGCTGTGCCAGGTCAAGGCGCGAGAGAGCGAGCTCAACCGCATGGACTACCTGGTCTTGCAGCCGTCGAGTATACGCCACCAACTTCTTGGCTTCCTGCTCCGACATCTTGCTGCTGGGACCAGGAGTCACGGTAAGATCCGGGCCCGTATGAGTGTGAGAGGAGTTCAGGAGGATCTGCGCCCGATTCAGACCCGTTTTCGCCATAATCCACTCACACATTGGCTCGGCGAACTCCGCACGAAAACCAATGAGGTCGCTGGTGACTAGAACGCCACGATGGCCTTGACTGTCCTCCAGCGCCAATACCTTGGCATAGAGATCAGTAATCTTACCCTCGGAGGGTTTGTCTCTGGAAGCGTAACCGGCCATGAAAACCGGCATCTCGGGGGTGATTTTCACTTGGGCCAGTCCAGCCTTCCATTCTGGCTCGGCCAACAGTGCCACGGAGTGGAACATTAAGGCCAACAGCACAGTGATGCCTAATGGAAATATTTCGGCAAATCGTTTTAGCCCATTCATATTCGTTCCCCAGTATAGTATGTTCCGCAAATGACTCATCGATCTTTTTTTCTTGCTAGAGAGATCCACACAGCAGATGAAAGAAGTCGGGCCCAAAGATACAAAAGACTCAGCATTCCTCTTGATGAAACCGTCAGAGATCAATAATCTTTTCGTTTATGAACTTAAAACTGCGAGACCAATGACATCTCGATCACAGCTGTTTTGTACTGGACCGCTCCGTGCTTTTGGGCTTCGTGCTTTCGTGGCCGACCACCGCAGGAAGACACGAAAGCACGACAGCACGAAGGCACTCAAACTCGATGGAGCCTGACCATCGGTTTCGGAGTGAAATACGTAGAAAGGAGAGTCTTGAATGGCTACTAATGATTCGACGTCTCAAAAACAACATCTGAGTTGCGACAAAGCCTCGGAGGGCAAGGGCTCCAGTCGGCGCGATTTCTTGCGGGCGGCAGGGTTGGCGAGTGGCGTGGCTTTGGCTCGTTCGTCTGCCGGCGCCGGCCATTTTGCCGTTGCTGAATCGGCGCTTGCTTCCTCCCAGACCCCCTCCGGGCTGTTGCCAACCATCAAGCTGGGGCCCCATGTCGTCACGCGGCTGATCATCGGCGGCAATCCTATTTACGGCTACTCCCATTTCAATCGGCTGCTCAGCCGGCATCAGATCGCCTGGCATACGCCCCAGAGGGTGGTCGAATTATTGAAGCGCTGCGAAGAGGCCGGCATCAACACCTGGCAGAACAGCTACGCCCCGAGGACCCTCCGGGACTTGGACCGCTACCGCGCGGAGGGCGGGACGATGCAATGGCTGTGTCTGGGCAAACCCGACTGGGAGCGAAGGCCGGAACTGGTCAACGAAGCCGCCAAACGCCACCCCATCGGCATCGCCCCGCACGGCTCGCTGGCCGACCGGCTGCATCGACAAAACAAGCTTGAGGTCCTGACTGACCTGCTCAAGCGCATCCGCGACCAGGGCGTGCTGGTGGGTCTTTCCGCCCACAATCCGGCATTGGTCGCCTTGTCGGAAGAGAAAGGCTGGCCCGTGGATTACTACATGTGCTGTCTGTATTACCGGACGCGGTCAAAGGAAGAGCTTAAGAAACTGCTCGGCGGTGACTTACCGCTTGGCGAGATCTATCTGCCCTCTGACCCTGCGCGGATGTTCGGGGTGATCCGGGCCACCCAAAAGCCTTGCCTGGCTTACAAGGTCTTGGCCGCGGGGCGGCGCATTCGAAACTCGGCCGAGATTCGCCAGTGCTTCGAGACCGCCTTTAGCAATATCAAACCAACCGACGCCGTGATCGTGGGCATGTATCAGCAATTCAATGACCAGGTGGGTGAGAATGCCGCCCTCGTGCGGGAAATATGCACATGAAGATATTGAAGTGCAATTTTTACCTGTGCCCGCTGATAAAGTGTCTTTTCAACTCTGATGAGTAAGTCCGACCCACACTATGTTTGTTCGAACTCAGCCATTCGGAGAACAGTGTTTCTCCGTTGGGCGATTGTTCAGAATACAATAAATTATCCATAAGCCCTTTCAACTCGTCCTTTGTCAATACGACATCTCCTACAACCAACCCAATCAAGTGGCCCAAGAGAAGACCCAAAGTGGGCGGGAGATGGACAAATTTCACATTTTGCTCAATTTTTGAGGCTATGAGTCGAAGAAGTTCCTCAAACGTAAATGTCTCCGGTCCTACCGCATCGATTATGCGAGAATCTGTGTCGTCGGCGCTGGCCACGGCAATGGAGGCAAGATCCTCTACATAAACGGGTTGGACCAAGTACTGTCCTGATCCGAATATCGGAAACACCGGGAATTCTCTCATCATCCAGGCAATATTGTTGATCAGAATATCCTCTTTGCCAAAAACCACTGTCGGCCTGACGATGGTATAAGGCAAACCGCAGTTGACTAAAACTTTCTCGACTTTCGCTTTGCCTTTGAAGTAAGGCAGCGGGGAATTTTCCGATGCGTGTGTCACGCCGATATGAACCACCTTTTTGATCCCGGCCTGTGCGGCACAGCGAAACAGCGTTATGGAGTTTTCGACTGCCTGCCTAAAGGTAATACCTCCATATTCGAACCGAACCCAGTAGGTGTTATAAAGTGTATGAGCTCCTCGAAGGTTTTCCACCAATAGGTCTGGCTTGTCAAAGTTGTATGGATAGGCAGTTACAACTTCGCCAAAAGGGTTTTCCTTATTGGGGTGTGTTGTGATTGTTTTTACTCGCCTGCCTTCGCCCAGTAAACGACGGGTGATGTATTTGCCGATATAACCAAACGAACCCGTAACTACATCTGTATCAGGTAACAATCGTCAACGCTCCTCTATCCATTTGTTTACCGCCTAACGACAGAATTTAGGACAGGCTAGACGCCTGTTATATAACAGCCCCGGTTTAGGGGGCTACGAAGAATTTGGGGTGACTGGCGTCAAGAAGTTCACTGATCCGGGCCAAAAGCAATACTGGGTTGACAGGAAAAGGGTTTGTTGGTATTTTTAGCCTCAGCTAAATTTTAATTTAAGGAATACGAAAACAGCTTCTTTTTAGAAGTACCGAGTTTTGCAGAGAGTCAGGAGAGTACAAAATGAGGAAAGCCCTTTTGCTGGTAATCTTTTGCAGTTTGTTGACAAGTTCAGTCTCGGCAGTACCTTATTTCGCAAGAAAATTTCGTACACCCTGTCAAACTTGTCACACCTTCCCTCCTCATCTGAATCAGTTTGGGCTCGACTTTGTAGCTCGGGGGTACAGGATGGAAGCCCTCCCGGCACACAAAACGGTGCCGTTCGCAGTGTGGGCAACCCAGAAATTGAAATTCAGCGACAGAAACGACTTTACTAAGTCATTTCCCAATCGGATTGAAGTTATCTCCGGTGGCGAAATCACGGACCGAATCTCCTATTTTGTTGAATGGAGGGTGCTCAGTTACCAGACTACCTCTCCGGATGGTCGGCTAAAAGATCGTAGCGGTCGCTTCGAAGATCTCTTCTTGATTTTCCAGCTGACCGATCGATTATCGCTTACAGCTGGCCAGTTCCGGATGTTGAGCCAATGGGACGCCTCACGCAAGCTGAGTCTTTCGACTCCGGTCGTGTTTTCGGCATCAATAGGGGGAGAGCCGGCCTTGAGCTCTCGCCTTTCATCCCTTAGATCTTTTTCCCTCCAGGGGCGGGCTCCCGCCTTACGCCTGAGCGTAGGGAGTCGGTCTCGTACCGCCCCCGCCGACGGGTGGTACCATGAGTTTACAGTACCATTCACCGGAGAATTTTCTGCTCCCCTTACCGATGAAGCCCGCGACAACGCCAGTTTCGAGCTGGAAGGCCGACCCAAAGGGCTCTTTTATGAATCCTACCATCGACGCGGGCTGAATACTTGGGGAGGCGGTGTTTTCGTTGGGGATAACCGTTGGATGGCAAGCCTGATTGGACAAAGAGAGTTGGGCCAAAATCACCTTTATGGCTCCATTGGCACGGCGCGTTTTCGAAACGATCTGCAAGACCTTCGTCTCACCCTCGGTCACTACTGGATTCCACGACCGTGGTTCGCTCTTGGGTCACGATTCGACCATCGGTCCGCCGACGGCAGAGGTCCTGCCTTTGTCCCGCACGTGAATTTTCACTTCCCCGGCGAGAGATACACGGTGCTGTTCGTTGTTGAGCCTTTCCTTCAGAAGAGAAATAACGGTATAGCCACGGAATTGAGTTTCGTTTTCTGAGCTGCTTCTTGCGCCGATAATGGCCCACACCCATAACGCAGCCCCTCGGACCTAGCCGGTCGCGCTTCATACACATAGCGGTGGGCCGATCCGCCAAGGGGTGGGAATGCACTCTTTTCGTTCCTTGATTGTCACCGCTATTCCTTCGTGCTTAGGGCTCTGGAGGGAGTAGGGCTCTGGAGGGAGGGATACATCAAAAACTGGCTTGCCTGTCGAGCTAGTGCATGCAATGTATTCGAATATGAGGAGGGGTGTACCCTAAGGGCCGCCGATAATCCCAGCACGGGGTCCGCTTTAAAGTTGCCAAGCGGTCCACTTTCGTACCTGTCCAACCATGTTTCTTGCTTGACCCTAAAATCCGCTGCAAATATATTGTTGTCGGCCTTGCTTAGATTCACGAATCGGCCCGGTTAAATTCGAACAAAAGGTAGCACATGCAAAATATGGAAATGCAGCCCCAGTCTACTTCACCCAATCCTTGGATTCTCAGCAAGGTGCAAAGGACACTCCGTGCAGGGTTTCTTGTTCTGGCCTTACCCCTGGTCTTTTTTCCGGCGGCCTGTGGCGGGGGTCCATCTTCGGACGCCATCTCGATCCGCTTGGTCGACCACTTCCGGCCGGAGATGGTCGAGGGTGCGCCCGTGGAAGTCAAGGAGCCGGAGCCCTTGGCGGTTTGGGATTTCGGCGAACCTGAACCCGAGACTCCACCTGAGGAAGCTCCTCAGACGCGCGGATGGAAGTCCGGGGTCGGTGTCTCGGGTTTGGCCATTCGCGAGGGTCGTCTCAGGGGTCGCTCCAATACCGACTTTCCCATTATTTACATTAAACGGGCCAAGGGTCTGGAAGAGAAAGATCTTGTGCACTCCGTTGAGATCCGTATGCGTGCGACTAAGGGAACCAACTTGAGCATTAGTGGGCAAGGGCCGGAGGATCCGGACTTTAAGCAGATCCTCGCTATGGCGAAAGGTTTTCCGTGGCCGGATACAACTCCAATCATCGCTGGTGATACCTTCCAAACCTACACTTTGCCACTCTTAATTTCAGTCCGGTCATCGGATCTACACTACCTGCTTGTTCGGCCCACGGATGCGAGCGGGGCCGCCTTCGAGATCGAGTCGATCCGCCTCGTCTCTCGCAAGGAGCACCTGGCCCGGATTCCCTCCGGTTTGAGTTGGCAAGGTCTGGCGGAAATCTATCGCGAGACACTGGTTTCGCGCTCTCCCGAATCGATCAGGATGGAACTCCAGCTGCCGGACAATCCCCGGCTCGATCTCCACATCGGCACCGTCGAGTACCCCCCTGTGACCTTCAAAGTGAAGGTGGCACCTGCCGGTGCCAATCCAGCGCAAGGCATGCCTCTTTTGGAACGCACCGTAACCACCCCACATCGCTGGGAATCTGTTCCGATTGATCTGGCGGACTACGCGGGTCAGAAAGTGACCCTTTCCCTTTCCTTGGAAGCCCAATCAGCCGGCACCTTGGGTTTTTGGGGAGGTCCTGTGGTGCGGGATGGCGGCAAAATGTCGCCCCTGGCTCGGCAGCGGCCCTCGGTGAACGTCACCACTGGTTCGGGCAGTGATCCCCCTCAGGGAATCATCCTGATCCTGGCTGATACGCTTCGGAAAGATCACCTCAGCTTTTACGGGTACGGCCGAGAGACGGCGCCCCTCTTGAGCCGGATGGCAGTCGAGGGTGCCTTGTTTCTTGACCCTATCGTGCAGGCCACCTGGACCAAGGTATCTGCTCCGTCCATCATGACGTCCCTTTATCCCACTTCTCACCGGGTGGCGGAATTCAGTGACCGGCTTTCGGCCACCGCGGTCACTTTGGCTGAGGTCTATCGCAACGCCGGCTACGCAACTGTTGCTTACTCTTCCGTCCTTTTCACCGGAAAGTTCACCAACATGCACCAAGGCTTCGAGGAACTCCACGAATCGAGCTCGGTGGCTGATCGTGAATCGAGCAAAACCGCTCGAGAGTACGTCGATCGACTCAGCGTCTGGTTGGAGGATCATCGCGACGTCCCATTCTTTGTGTTCCTTCACGTTTTCGACCCTCATGATCCGTACGAACCTTATCAGCCGTATAACTCCCTGTGGGCCGATCCCTCAAAGAAAGCGGAGCACCAAGAAAATTTGCGCAAGGTGCGCGAGGTGATTCAAGATCCGCTGATGAAGAGGTTTGGCATGCCCACCCGCGATGAACTTCGGAAAGCCGGCATTGATCCGCAGGAGTATGTTTCCAGAGACATCGATTGGTACGACGGTTCGATCCTTGCACTGGACGTTGAAATCGGCCGGCTGCAGGAGCGACTGCGAGGCCTCGGATTAACTGAGAAGACATTGATTGTCTTCGCCAGCGATCACGGCGAGGAGTTTCTTGATCACGACCGCATGTTCCATGGCCAATCCGTCTACGGCGAACTGACTGGAGTTCCTCTCATCCTGTATCGACCAGGCGCGGTGCCGGCGGGTGTCGTGATCAATGAAACGGTCCAGAGTATCGATCTTATGCCCACTATTCTGGAGCTCAGCCACCTGCCCAGGCCGGAAGGGTTACTTGGACAAAGCCTGCTGCCGCTGATGGCGGCAGCCAGGGATGCAAAGGCCGGGTCGTCAACTGTGACCTCACTGGCTGAGGCGGCCGCCGCTTATGGGTGGAGCAAGCGGGCAGCAATCTCCGAGAAGGCGGCTGCCGTTCACATGGGAGCCCCGCCTCCCCGTGAGACCGAGTCGTTCTCCGTTGTCCAGGATGGATGGAAACTCATTCACAACACCAAGAGGCCCGATGGGAAGCCCGAGTTCGAGCTGTATCATCATGCCCAGGATCCATTGAACCTGAACGATCTTGCCGCCGAGAATCCGCAGATCGTCGAGCGGTTGGTCTCCGAACTCGAAAGCTGGCGCAAGATAGCACTGGCTGCCCAACTGCCGGAAGCTGACTCCACCGAAGGTCTAAGCAAAGAGGAGCTGGAGCGCCTGCGTAGTCTGGGATATATTCAGTAGCAACCACGAAGGCACAAAGTACATAAGGATTTTGAAGGCTTTTACGCCAGCATCTCGGTCACGGTTCTGAGTCACATCGATGAGGCCAAGGAAGTTCTTAATCACCACCTTTTTGTGTTTCATCGGTCTTCTTCTTTTCCCGCCTACAGTCGAGGCCTATATTGGACCCGGTGCGGGCATCGCCTTTGTCTCTTCGTTCTTTATCGTTCTGATAACACTTTTCTTGGCATTTCTTACGCTACTGACCTGGCCTTTCCGCTGGGCTTTACAAACGATTCGGGGCCGAAGAGCGCTGCGCAAGAGCAGGGTTCGGCGGGTTATCATCGTGGGTTTGGACGGACAGGATCCGGAACTCACCGACCAGTTCATGGCCCAGGGCCTGCTCCCCAACTTTGCCCGGCTGTGCCAGCTGGGGACTTACAGCCGATTGCAAACTTCCTTGCCAGCAGAGTCTCCTGTGGCCTGGTCCTCATTTCAGACCGGATGTAACCCGGGCCGCCACAAGGTGTTTGACTTCCTGGTTCCGAACCGGAAGTCCTACCTTCCGGAGCTGTGCTCCGCTCGTATTGAGTCTCCGACCCGCAATTTATCCGTTGGCAAATACAGGATTCCCCTCGGTAAGCCCGCAATTTTGTTTGAACGGAAAAGCCGGTCATTTTGGAGGATCCTGGGTGATCACGGTGTCTTCAGCACCATCCTTCGAGTCCCGATTACTTTCCCACCGGAAAAATTCAAGGGCGTGCTCTTGTCGGCCATGTCTGTGCCCGATCTCAAAGGAACCCAGGGAACCTTTTCCTATTACAGCAGCGATCCAGGCGAGCGGAATAAATTCACTGGGGGTGTGCAGGTCCCTGTCGAGGTGAGCAATGGAGTCGTGAGATCGTTCATTTCCGGTCCGGAAAATCCTCTTCTCAAGAATGCTGAGGAGATGCGGATCGCTTTTTCAGCCCACATGGGACAAAACGGGGCCGATGCTGAACTTAATATCGGCAAGAAGCGCCATCCCCTAAAGCTGCAGGAATATACTCCCTGGGTCTCGCTTGAGTTCCGCGCAGGGCTGGGGATGAAGATTCGAGGCATGTGCCGGTTTTACCTCAAGGAGATTTCACCCCACTTCAAGTTGTATATGACACCCATTAATATCGACCCTGAGAAGCCTGCCCTGCCCATCTCTCATCCCACGACCTATTCCATGTATCTGGCCAAGACTCAGGGCGAGTTTTGCACCCTCGGGTTGGCGGAAGATACCTGGGCTCTTAACGAGCGGGTCCTGGATGAAGAAGCGTTTCTAAAGCAGACCTATCTGATTCACGAAGAAAGGGAACGAATGCTCTTTGATGCGATCGAAAAGACCAGGCGGGGTGCGGTCGTCTGCGTCTTTGACATCACCGACCGGCTTCAGCATATGTTTTGGAGATACCTTGAGCAGGATCATCCCGCCAACGCAGGGAAAGACGTAGAGAACCATCGTCGTGAGATTCAGAATCTGTACCAGAACATGGATGATCTGGTTGGTCGTGTCCTGAACTATGTCGACGGTGAAACGGTTTTGATCGTCATGTCCGATCACGGGTTCAAGTCCTTTAAACGGGGAGTCAATCTCAACACATGGCTGTATCAAAATGGATATCTGGCTGTGAAGGACAAGCCCACGGGTGCGGAATGGTTTCAGGATGTGGATTGGAGCAGGACAAGGGCCTATGCGGTAGGACTGGGAGGGATGTATCTCAATCTGGCAGGGCGAGAGGCCAAAGGCATTGTTGCGCCGGGTGAGGAAGAGCGGGCCCTCAAGCAGGCAATCATCGCGGAGTTGCGAAAGCTTCAGGACGAACAGCGGGAAACCAGCGCCGTTGGTGAGGTTTATGATACTCGAGAAAGCTACAAGGGTCCTTACGTTAGCGAAGCACCCGACTTGATCGTCGGCTTCAACGTGGGTTACCGCACCTCCTGGACCTGCGCCACCGGAGCCATTACGGAGGAGGTGTTTGAGGACAACGTGAAGAGCTGGAGTGGAGACCACTGTATGAACCCACCCGACGTCCCCGGTATTTTCTTCTGCAATCGCAAGATCGCCACAGACAAAGTGAGCATCATGGACATTGGTCCAACTGCTCTCGACCTCTTTGGTGTTCCAATTCCCGCCTATTGTGATGGGAAGTCCCTGCTGCCCTCATGAAACTCACACTGAAATTCATCATTCCGATTCTGGTTGTTGTGGCACTGGTGGTCGTTTTAGTCCCCGAAAGCTCTGTCCCGGCAAAAAAAATGATCATCCTGGGTGTAGATGGGCTGGATCCCCGGCTTTTACAAAAATTCACGGATGAGGGCAATCTTCCCAATTTCAAAAAACTGATCGCCGAAGGTGACTTCAAGCCCCTCCAGACCACCATGCCACCCCTGAGTCCGGTAGCATGGTCGACTTTCATCACGGGCATGGATCCTGGGGGGCACGCTATTTTTGACTTTTTCCATCGTGACCCGAAAACCATCACCCCCGAGTTTTCCATGGCCAGAACTCTTCCTTCCAGCTGGAACATTTCCATCGGCTCATGGGTGCTGCCTCTCAAAGGAGGGACCATTGAACAGTTAAGACTGGGGCGCGCGTTTTGGGAGATTCTCGAGGAGCACGATGTACCCACCACCGTCTTCCGCATGCCGGTTAATTTTCCTCCATCATCTGGGGGAAAGTCGCTTTCAGGGATGGGAACTCCCGATATTTTGGGCACCCCGGGAATGTTTTCCTTCTACACTGACAATCCACCGTACAGCGCCGACAACATTTCTGGAGGACATGTATACGAAGTCGAAGTCCAGAACGACGCAGTGGATGCTCAACTCATCGGACCGGAAAACACCTTCCGTCGTGTGCCGAAAGAGTCTCCATCCGGGAAGGTCAGCGGCGAAGGGGGCGGGACTAAGAAGTATGGACATCCCAAGCTGACCATCGACTTTCAGGTCTTTCTGGACCCCGAAGAACCAGTCGCCAAATTCGTTGTCCAGGATGATGAGTTCATTTTAAAAGAGGGGGAATGGAGTGACTGGGTGCGGGTCGATTTTGAGGCCCTTCCCTATCTGGTCAGTATCAGTGCGGTCGGAAGGTTCTATTTACAAGAGGTTCGTCCCGATTTTCGATTGTACGTTACGCCTCTCCAGATCAACCCTGAAGATCCGGTCATGCCGATTTCCACGCCGGACGACTGGGCCGGCGAACTCTACGATGAGCTGGGTTACTTCTATACCCAGGAACTTCCTGAAGATACCAAGGCGTTCTCAGGCGGGATCTTTGACGGGCTGGAGTTTTGGGAACAGGCTCAATTTGTTTTCCGCGAGCAGAGGAAGGCACTCGATCATCTTCTGAAGAACTTCAAAGAAGGGTTCTTATTTTTTTATTTTTCCAGCGTCGATCAGGGTTGCCACATGCTTTGGAGGTACATGGATCCGGAACACCCAGGATTTGTTCCTGAAGAGAAGCTGAGTAACTCTATTGAGGTCCTTTACCGGCAAATGGATGAGGCCCTGGGACGGATCCTGGAGTTCGTCGACGGTGAAACGACCCTGATCGTCATGTCCGATCACGGATTTTCTCCCTTTTATTGGGGCGTGAACCTGAATTCCTGGCTGGTTGGGAAAGGGTACGCCAGGCTGAAAAACCCTCTTCACCGGGAGGGTTATCCTCTCTTTATGAATGTGGATTGGACGGCGACAAAGGCCTATGCTCTGGGCCTGAACGGACTTTACGTGAACCTGAGAGGTCGCGAAAAAAACGGCATCGTCTCCCAGGG
>JALLOL010000051.1 GCA_027717875.1 Acidobacteria bacterium AH-259-L09
GCTGTGCTGCGGTCGTGCTGTGGTGCACCAAACTACCCACAGCACGAACGCACGAAATATTGACTGCCCTCTCTCCCTCCACTACATTGATCCACCCATGCGACTTTTCATCGCTGGCACGGTCGCTGTTACTCTTCCGGCGCTCTACATGCGCTGCTATGACATCCACATCGATCCGCGGGTTGATTCGATCATCTTTGGATTGGGCATTCTGGGAGCGGCATTTTTACTTTCCTGGGCAGCCGAGGTAGCCCAAATAGAGATTTCTCGGGGCCTGGCACTGGCCATACTGGCCTTGATCGCCATTCTTCCCGAGTACGCAGTAGACCTTTATTTTGCCTGGGTTGCCGCCTATGAACCCCAGTACGCCCACTACGCCACCGCTAACATGACCGGTGCCAATCGCCTGCTGGTGGGGGCTGGGTGGCCATTCATCGTGTTCCTCTTCTGTTTGAAATTTCGCAGAAAGGAACTGCAACTGGATCGAGCTAACCTGGCAGAGATCTCCTATCTCACAGTGGCCACAATCTACGCCTTCATCATCCCACTCAAGGGCCACCTCAGCTTGATCGATTGCTTCTTTCTGGTGGGGATTTTTGGAGCTTACGCCTGGCGAACGGCCGTCATGGAAGTTCACAAGCCGGAACTGGTAGGTCCGGCCCGGCTGATTGCACAGCTGGTGAAAGGAAAACGCCGTCTTGTGAACGTCTTTCTTTTCGTCTTTTCAGGAATCACAATTTTCGCTTCCGCAGAACCCTTTGCAGAAGCTCTGCTAGGTTCCGGAGAACTCTTGGGAATTGATGAATACTTTTTGGTACAGTGGTTGGCGCCTATTGCTTCCGAAGCACCAGAGTTTATTATTGCGGCCGTGTGGACTCTCCGGGCCCAGCCCACAGCCGCCATTGGCGCGCTGATTTCATCTAAAGTCAATCAGTGGACACTTTTGGTCGGAACCATTCCTCTGGTTTACAGCATCAGTCTGGGGCGTATCGGCCAGATGCCCCTGGACTCGCGCCAGAGCCACGAGATTCTTCTCACGGCGGCACAGTCGATCTTTGCGGTGGTCGTCCTAATGAACCTGAATATCAGCCTCTGGGAAGCAGGAGGGTTATTCCTTCTTTTTGTGGCACAACTTGTCTATCCGGATATCCGTGCTCAAGTTTCTATTCTCTACTTCATCCTCACCGTGATTTTGCTATTTCGACGCACGCACGATCTGCTGCCGCTCATCCGGGAAGGTCTCTTCAACAGAAAAGGGCCCGGCCTTGAAGGTTGAAGGTTCCAAGTTCCAGGTGCAAGGGGAGGTTATCGAGCTATTGAGCTATTCAGTTGTGAGTTTTCAGTTCTGAGTCTTGAGTTTTGAGTTGTCAGTTGTCAGCTGTCAGTTGTCAGTTGTCAGGTGGTCAGCCATCAGGATTCTGGATTCTGGATTCTGACTTCTGACTTCTGGATTCTGGCTCCTGACTCATTCATCATTCCCAATGCTGGATAGAATTTCATCCACGGTGACTGCCGCCGTTCCTAGTTTCCCAACCACCACACCAGCCGCATGATTTGCCACAGTGGCCGCATCCCAGACTGACGCACCCGCTGCCACCGCGAGGGTCAGCGAAGCAATCACCGTATCCCCAGCTCCAGTCACATCGAAAACCTCCCGAGCTACTGTCGGGATGTGTGAGTGCTTGTCATCCTCAAATAGCGTCATACCCTCTTCCCCGCGAGTGATCAGAAGATGGCGCGCACCAGTCATTTCCAGGAGTCTCTGACCTGCGCGGATCAAAGAAAGCTCATCCACGATCTTTACTCCCGAGGCCGATTCGGCCTCCTTCTTGTTCGGGGTAATGACGGAGGCTTGGCGATAGATGGAGAAGTCTCCTACCTTTGGATCGACAGCCAAAAATCTGTCGGCGCGTCGAGATTGCTGGATCAAGTCCTCAATGAGTGTTCCAGACAATGCTCCTTTTGCGTAGTCCGAGACAATGATTCCTTTTGCCTGATCAAAAAAGGTCTGATAAAGCTCTAGAATTCGCTCGAGAATCGCTTCAGACAGGGGTGCGTTGCTCTCGCGATCAGTCCGACAAACCTGCTGGTGCTGGGCAATAATCCGAGTTTTTATGGTGGTCCTGCGATCACTATCTCGAACGACGCCTTCACTGCTGATGTCTTGCCTGTGAAGCTCCTCGATCAGCCTCTGCCCTGCTTCATCAGAACCCACAACACCCACCAGAAGTGGACGTGCTCCCAAAACAGCAAGATTACATGCAACATTGGCGGCACCCCCAAGATGAATACTTTCCTTTACAATCTGAACCACAGGCACCGGTGCTTCTGGCGAGATCCTCTCCACTTTGCCCCAGACAAACTGGTCCAGCATCAGGTCTCCCACAACCAGGACCGGCTGATCAGAAAAGCACTTAACAATCCGATGAAGCTGTTGTTTATCCGCGGAAATCATAGCATTGACTGCACGGCCTCAAAAACCGGCTTAACCTGAATGGAACGGATACAGCGGGGCTCATCAAAGTGGAGGCAAAAATACCCGGGACAGGGCATGCAAGGTAAATCCGATTTGATCAGTTGATGTTCCGCGCCCCAGGGATACCACACCTTAAAATCAGAGGATCCAAAGATTACTACGATTTTCTTCCCCAGTGCTGCGGCGATATGGGTGGCACCTGTGTCATTGCCAATATAAAGACCGCAAAGTGAAGCTAATGCCGAGAATCTTCGGATTGGCAGGGGCGGGATGAATTGAACCTGCGAAGAACAGTGTTTTCTGATCTCTTTAAGGAAACTTTCCTCACCGGGGCCTGCTGTAATAACTACCTCCTGACCTTCTTCGATGAGCCGGGTGGAGAGCAAGGCAAACTTTTCCGCATCCCACTGCTTGGTATCGAAGGCTGCAGCTGGATGAATTAGAATGAACCCGTCACGCACGGATTGACGAGTGAGCAGATCTTTGATCAACTCAAGCTCTTGCGGATCAATCGGGACCTTCAGCGGCGGAATCGGCTCCACCGGAAAACCTAAGTGCTTCAGAATCGACAGCTGGTGCTCTACCGTATGGATGTGTTCCCGGCCCCACACCTGTCGAGACTCTGGAACCCTGACGTTGTAAAGATAAGAATTGCGGCTTTGAAGGTATCCGACTCGCTTTGGGGCACCGGAGAAGGCGGTGAGAAGGGCGCCAGTGCTACCACTATGCAGGTCGATCGCCAAAGTCGGCCGGAAAGAACGGATTTCCTGAATCATCCGTAAACGGGCAATCCACTTATTGGGTTGGTTTTCGATCACGAAAAGACGATCAACATGAGGATTGCCATGCAAAATCTCCTCAAAGGGCCTTTCGATCACGACTGCTACCCGCCAACCAGCTACCCGTTTCAACACGGCGAGCATCGGTGTCATCAAGACTGTGTCACCCAAAGAACGGAGGCGCGTTAATAAAACACGGGATTGCACGGACTTTTCAGGCCCGTGTAACTCCGGAAAACTCGGTCGTATCATTTACAGTTGATTTTCCTCGGATGGTGTCTCTTCGGATGGTTCGATAGTCGCCTCGTCAATGAGCATCACAGGAATGTCATCGCGAATCGGATAAACCCTGTGACAAGAAACACACTTCAGGCCTTTCCCATCCGGGGTGAGTTTCACCTCGGTCTTGCAGGCGGGGCAAGCGAGAATGTCCAGTAATTCCTGACTGATGGCCATGGTTTTACTCCTTCTCAAGCTGACAACTGACAGCTGACAACCAACTGACAACTGACAGGCTGACAGCTGACAGGTGACAAATATACAAGGATAATTGGGTAAGAACCAATCGATAATAGATGTTACTTCGAATTTCGTATGCTCCGCAAATTTCGTATGCTCCGCAAACTGGATACCCAGCTGTCAGTTGTCAGCTGTCAGTTCTTCCCCCAGCTTTGCCGTGACTAGTTTTCGATACTCCGCTCCCTGCGGCCTGAGGACGCTCTGATACAGGTGAATTTCTTTCACTGTAACTGTTCCTGCTTTCTCCCGAGCACCCTCACCTTGAATATATTGGATTAGATCCTTTAGGTTTTTTCGCGATTTGAGCCTTGCCAGCGTGAGATGCGCGTGAAACTTGCGATTCTCTTTAGGAAAACCCAGCCCCTGAAGACGTTCTTCGATTCGCTTCTGCATCTGGCTGAGGGCTTGGTTGTGCTCCACACCGACCCAAACAATTCTTGGATTAGCCAGATGCGGGAATACACCCACGCCTTCAATTTTCAACTGAAAGGGAAGAGATTCCCCTGCGGTCTTCTCCAATACCTGGGCGATGGTTGGCACTTGTTCCTCTTCAATATTGCCAAGAAACTTCAGCGTGAGATGAATGGATTCGCTTTTCGGAAATCGTCCATTCAACTTCAGCCCTCTGAGAAGATCGCTGATTTCCTGACAGCGCTGCAGGATGGGATCAGGAAGGGTGATGGCGATAAAGGCTCGAATCATAGGCGCTCCGAAAAGGCGATGTCTCTTATTGTTTCGAAGTCAGGTCAGCCAAACAATGCGCTTTGCGCTTGCGGGTGGACAATTCGTCCTCTTTTTATCTAATGGATTCCTTTCTTTCCGGCAGATGCCGTATCGCTGTTCCTTCCTTTTGATGGGTGAAGCCGTCTCCTGTGTCAGCGAGTGGTTCGCGCAGCCCGCTGTGGAAATTATCCAACCCAGGGAACGATACTGGGGCTTTCTTTGAGCAGCAGGGCGCTAACGGCATAGAAGGCTGCGTAATAAAGTCGGTTGACCGCGAAAGGATTGGCTAGGTCGGATGGATCAGAGGGGCGACTTCATTACAGCAGGCTCCTTCTTACGCAGTCCAGAGCAAATCGGGAGGCGCGCAACCGGATGGTCTCGCGCTGACCCGGAAACTGCAGCTTCTTGACCCCTGTCTCCTGCTCGCTTGACAAACCGACGAATACCAATCCCACAGGCTTTTCCGGCGTTCCGCCATTCGGACCTGCGATTCCCGTGACCGAGAGGCCAAGGTCTGCTCGGGCACGCTTACGAATTTCCACCGCCATCTGATAGGCAACCTGTTCACTGACGGCTCCAAATCGTTCAATGGTGGTTGCATTCACACCCAGCAAGTCCACCTTCAAATCATCGCTGTAGCAAACCAACCCCCCTCGATAATAATCGGAACTGCCAGGGACATCGGTGAGCATCTTTCCAATCAATCCGCCCGTACAAGATTCAGCAGTCGCCAGGGTCTTGCCACTGTCGCGCAGGATTTGTCCGATCACCTCTTGCAGATCTAATTCCTGGTCCGTAAAGACTGATTCACTCAGCTTGTCACGAACGCGTCGAGTAAGCTCCTCGAGTTGCTGCTCGGCCAGTTGCTCGTTTACTTCGCCCACCCAGCAAAAGAAGAGTTCAATAATGCCTGGTGAAGCGAGAATCGTGGTTTCGATCGACGGATAGGACTTGTAAGTGGAGCCGATTCGGAAATCTACCCGAGACTCTGCTTCCGATGCCACTTTCAGCCGGCGGTAGAACTGCCGGGAGGTCTGCTTGTACTTATGAATCAAGTCCATGACGCGATTTGTCATCATGGGCTTCAGCTCATGGGGTGGCCCTGGGAGAAGGAAGATCAGCGCCTTGCCCTCCTTTAGGAAAAGCCCCGGAGCGGTACCATGGGTATTGTCTATCGGCTCAGCCCCTTCGGGAACCATCGCTTGGCGTTGGTTATTCTCGGTCATCCTGAGACCGAATCGCTGATAGCGGGCTTTCAAATCCTCAAGAATAGCGGAATGGAGCGAGAGGCTTCGCCTAAGAGTCTCGGAAACGACTTCCCGGGTAATGTCGTCGTTGGTGGGACCCAAGCCGCCCGTGAAGATCAAAATTTCAGCATCTTTCAAAGCAGCCCGCAAGGCCCCCCGGATCTCCGCTTCACGATCCCCTACCACGAACTTGCGCATGACCCTGATCCCGCACTGGCTGAGCTTTTCAGCGATGAATAGAGAGTTGGTTTCAACCCGGGCAGAAGTGAGCAGTTCAGATCCTACTGCAATGATTTCGGCTCGCATTTTCAAGCTCTCCTATTCGATATTCGCTACTAGCGCGAGGACCTTCAATGAGAGCCCGGCATAAAGTCCTGCAATCAGATCGTCACAGACAATACCGATTCCTCCAGGCAATTTCTCGCTCCTTCGTGCGGGAAAGGGTTTCACAATATCAAAGAACCGAAACATGGAGAAGCCGACCACCAGGGAAACGATGGAGACAGGAACCCATAACAAACAAAGAATTTGTCCAAGAATCTCATCGATAACGATCTCGGAGGGGTCAGGATCGCTTTCGGAACGAGAGAATCGGGCCGAAAGAAAAATGGCGGGCAAAGTCAAAACGACTAGAAGGCCCGCCAGAACCATCGTTTCATGAGCCGGCAGAAGCCAGTGAACAATCCAAACCAGAAATACGGCTTCCAGAGAGCCCCAAGTTCCCGGCGCTAGCGGTAAATAACCAACTCCAAATCCGGTGACCACAGCACGAACAACTCGATCCAGCTCATTCCTCCGCTTCAATTTCAGTTTTCGATGCTTTGCGGTCGGGAAGGCGGTATTCTCCGTCAAGCCATTTCCCCAGATCAAGAAGTCGGCAGCGCTGGCTGCAGAAAGGGAAAAAGAGGTTATCCTTTGACACCTTTTTATCACAGTGAGGACAGTGAGGAACTCGCCCTTTCATGTTAACGCCGCAGCTCCTTCAACCAGCCGTAGACCTTGGACAAATCGGATGGCCCTAGTGGGAAGTGACCGAAGCGGTTGCGATAGTAAAGCTGAGTAATGAGACTTGGCGACGGATTACCCAAATCCACTTGAATTCTTTCTACAAACTCCGCCGGCGTCTCGGCAGGGCTTTTCACTAACCCCTTTCGACCCAAAAGATCTAGCATTTCCAGGTAGTACTCGGGTGCGATCTCCGAGCTTTCCTGCCTCAACACACGCTGCTTCCAAAAGGCGCGAAGATATCTCCTGTATCGGTAAGCAATGCAAGGAAGGGTAAGGGCCAGAGGGATCAAAACAAGATAGATTAGCTTTGAAAAATTCCATTCCTTGAAGCGATCCAACCACCTAGACTTGGCAAAGTGGTCGAGCTTCAAGGAAATATGGGAGACCTTTATCCACGTGTTGCGAAGATTGTATGCAAGTGAGCGGAAGAACCCGACCTGCTTGACCCGATCAAAGGTCACAATTTCGGTCCAGAAAATATCGATTGCGTCAAGAAGCTGACCAAACAAATGGCTCAGACTAAACGATTGCTTGGCCACTCTGATCCAGGGAGTCGCGTCAAACTCCACCCAACCGGGACCGGGAAAGTAACCCTCGACCCAACTGTGTGCGTCCGACTGGCGAACGATGAAGTAATCGCTGAACTCATTGAATTCTCCAAGCCGAAATCCATTGACGATTCGAGCAGGAATCCCGATGCTGCGCATCAATATCGCTTGCGCAGTAGCGAAGTACTCACAGTGTCCCGCCTTGGTCACAAACAGGAAGTCATAAAGAGGATCCTCGGCGGCTGCCGGCTTGTTGTCCAGAGAATAACCGTAGCTTCCTTGCAGAAAATCCTCGATAGCCAGTGCTTTGTCTACGACGTTGTTGTGGTTCCGTGTCACCGCTTCGGCCAGTGTGTGGATCCGGGGATCAAGGTCCGGCAACTGCAAAGAGCGCCTTCGGGTCGTTTGCGGGATGGATCCTTCCAACGGGTAGGCCAATTTCTCATCTCGCGAGATGATATCTGAGTAGACAATATACCTAAACAGTCCCCGTCCTCTTCGATGCATGCTGACTGAACCGTTACCGTCTTTGAAAAAAAACCTTCTCCGGAGCATATCTCCGCTAATCAGAACCATCTCAGGTGCACCGAAGATCACGTTGCTAAAGGGTTCAAGGAGAATACTTTGCTGAATCAAAAATTCGTTTTCTCGGCGATTTTCAGAAACGAGAATTCCCCCGTAGCTGTCACTTCTGTCAATTCGATGGAAACCTTCTCTGGTGTTGGACCATCCCCTGCCGTCATAGCGATCAAGAGCAATGCCTCTCCATTTCAGATCCGGAGGCAAATTTCTAACATCCGTGTCAACCTTTGCTCTCATCACAACGCTCGTGTTGACGATGATCTTTCCGATGTCACCCAGGCTCACTTTGTCCGAGAAGCCGCTCATGTTGAGTTCTAAATGCCTGTCCACTCTGAAAAAACCCAACGATACCCGGGGAATAACAAGAAAAATCGGTATCGAAATCAGAATGATAAGTGCTGTAATGACCAACGCTACATTGACATATCCTTTCAGAGAAAAGCCCGCCGTGCGGTTTTCCTCGTAAGCCTTTTTACTTTCGAAAAGGATAAAGGTCAGGATTGAGGCAAAGATGTAAAGCACCAGCGTGGCCAGAAAGGAAATGGAGATTGTGTAGGCGGACGCAAACAGCAAAAAACCGAAGGAGATGAAATAGAGGATCAGATAGTCTCTTTCAGCTCTTGGAGTAAACAGCTTGACAAGACTGGCAAGGATCAACAAATGGACTGTAGCACTCACAGAATCAGAAAGAGTCAGAGCGTCCACCAAGAAAAAAGCCACCAGAGCAAGGAAGACGAGTGACTGCACCCAGTTGGGAAGGTCAAGCACTCTGATGTTCCAACTGGCGACTACGGCTAGAAGATAAAGAGCGGTCACAGGAACGCCGATTGCTTCGCTTGCGAACAGAGAAATAAATCCCGCAAGCAGCAAAGCGTAGCTGGATAGCTTGAAAGCCTTCTCAAAACTCATACTTCTCTTGCCATCAAGCTTCCTATAGCTGCAGATAATCTACTGCGGGGATACCCTCTAGTCCCACCGAATCACCAGCGGCAAAGAGGATGCACGGTCCTGTCATCTGCCGCTCATCGAGTCGAACCTGATCTGTGGGTTGCACTCCGGCCAGGTATTCCATGAGCGCCTCATAATCCTGTTTATGTCCATTCACGGTGACCTCAAACTCACCGGAACTAAACCTGAACTCGTGGCCTTTCGCTCGGTAGTAGTGTCCGAGAGAGGCGATATAGGAGACCGCTCTTTCGAATTGTTCCAGGTTCGAAGGAGATCGATCCGGCAAATAGGTGGAAAAGAAGAGACTCAATGGAATCTCTTCCTCTAGAGCAAAATCTTTAATCATTAGGCGGGCGAGCTTAGCGGTGGATTTCCAGTGAACGAAGCGTGCGTTATCACCACTCTGGTAGTGGCGAATGTTGTAAAGTTCGCTGCCCGAGCCCCGACGGTTCTTCTCTTCCACCCCTTGAAGGTGGGGATAACGGAAAAAAAGCCCGTTCAAATCCCGCAGCGCCGGATAAACCACGATGTTTCCTAAAGCGTCTAGTTTTCTACCCCGCCAGAAAAATCCAAATGGGAAAGTTGTCCTAACCTCAAAGCCCTGCACAGGATAGATCCCTCTGCGGACGAATTCGCAGTGCAGGCTCAGTCTCAACTTTTCGCCGGCTCGAACGTAGGGGAAGCTTTTCTCCTGCACGAAGAAATCTGTATCTTCGGAATCTCCTTTTTCTTTGTTCTCTCCTTTGAGTTTAAGAGCAAAGGAGGGAAAGAATTTCTTAAGATTGTGCAACGTGATCAGAAACACTGCTTTCTGGCCGACATGGATCGTCTCTGGAACATTGAGGCTAATCTTGAGGCCAAAGAGAACCAGGTTGGCCACAATCCCGGAAACTATCAGGGAGGCCAATAGAAATGAAAGAATTAGAATCAGTAAGTTGTTGCCTGTATTGAAAGTCGCAAAGGCAATAATGAAAACAATCAGAATGAAGAAAGTACCTCGCTGAGTAAAACGAAAAAAGCGCAGATTGTTCAAAAAATTGAGCCTGACACCGTCCAAGAGCCTAGGAACCAGTGTCACACTGACCACGAAAGCAAAAATCAAAGCAATGATCGCCAGGAAAGCGGCGGCGTAGAATTGCCCGTTGCGCCGTGCCATGGAACTGAAAACTGCCAAAATGAACGCGGAAAACAGAAAAAAAGTAGGCCAGAAGAACTCCTTAATACCCTTAATCTTCACCCAGTTGAACATCTGATTAAAGTGGGACCTCTACTTCCTCAATCAATCCCCGAATAATGGCTTCGGCTTCTTCACTCTTTTGCAGAGGTGAAGAATACTTGGGGCTGACAATCACTCGATGTGAGAAGACAGGTATAGCCAATTGCTTCAGGTCATCGGGAATGCAGTAATTGCGTCCTTCCAAAAAGGCTTTGGCCTGGGCTGCTCGGTAGAGTGCCATGGCTCCTCGGGGACTGATGCCCAAGGCTAAGAATTCGCTTTGCCGGGTAGCTTGAACCAGCGCCATGAGATATTCCAGAAGAATGTCTTCGACTTCCACCTCTTGGACCCGCTTTTGCCCTTCCATGACCTCTTGAGCCGACATCACGGGTAGCAGCTGCTCAGCTGTGTCATAGCTGATTTGGGAGCGCAGAATCTGTTTCTCGTCCTCTTTAGCGGGGTAACCCATTTGCAGTCGCATCACAAAGCGGTCTAACTGGGACTCGGGCAAGGGATAGGTACCATGATGTTCAATGGGATTTTGAGTTGCGATCACCACAAAAGGTTGGGGAAGGTTATACGTTTCACCTTCTACAGTCACCTTCCCTTCGCTCATCGCCTCCAAAAGAGCACTCTGGGTCTTGGGAGTGGTGCGATTGATCTCGTCGGCCAGAACGACGTTGGCAAACAGAGGTCCCTTCCGGAACTCAAACTGATGTTCCAACTGGTTAAATATCGAAACACCGGTCAGGTCTGAAGGGAGAAGATCACTCGTGAACTGGATCCGTTGAAAGGTGCAATCAAAGGATCTGGCTAGCGCATGAGCCAGCGTAGTCTTCCCTACACCGGGAACATCCTCGATGAGCACATGGCCTCGAGCCAACAAAGCTACAATGGCCAGTTCTACAACTTCGGGTTTCCCCTTAATGACCCGCTCGACGGAAGCCTGAAGTGCCCTGATTTGCCTCTCTAACTCGCGCGCGGGAGCTGCACTTTCCACAATAGTTATGATACTTTTTCCGCTTAGCTCAAAGCAACGCGGGATCTGACCCTGAGAGGGGGTCGGTGAGCTTGATTCGCGTCCGTTCGCGTTATTCGCGCGGGCTAAAACAGACCTTTCTGGGGCGAAGGCTCGGGTCGAATTCCGAAATGATCGTATGCCAGATGGGTCACCATACGCCCGCGTGGAGTGCGGTTGAGGAAGCCAATCTGAATCAGGTAGGGTTCATAAATATCTTCAATGGCGTCCTTTTCTTCACTGATAGCCGCCGAAATAGTGTTGACACCAACCGGACCGCCACCAAACTTTTCAATAATAGTCAAGAGCAGCTTTCGATCGATCTCATCAAAACCGAAGCGGTCCACATTGGCCAAGTCCAATCCTTCACAGGCAACCTTATGATCAATCGTACCGTCAGCTCGTACTTCTGCATAATCTCGAACGCGCCTTAAAAGCCGATTGGCGATTCTCGGCGTCCCCCGGCCTCGCCGTGCAATCTCCAGCGCACCGACCTCATCGATTTCAACCCCCAGAATGTTGGCTGAGCGATGGACGATTGTGGTGAGGCTTTCTACATCATAAAAATCCAAACGCTGGATGATCCCGAAACGACCTCGCAGTGGCGAGGTTAGGAGTCCAGTTCGTGTGGTGGCTCCGACCAGAGTAAAGCTGGGAATATCGATTTTAATGGAACGGGCGCCGGGACCCTCTCCAATGATGATGTCGATTTGAAAATCCTCCATGGCCGGATAAAGGATCTCTTCGATGGGAGGGGGCAAGCGATGGATCTCATCGATAAAAAGGACATCGTTTTCTTCCAGGTTTGTCAAAATCGCCGCCAGATCCCCGCGCCTTTCAATGGCCGGGCCCGAGGTTGAGCGAAAATTCACATTCAGCTCATTGGCGAGGATGTGGGCAAGTGTGGTTTTTCCAAGACCCGGGGGGCCAAAGAGTAAAACATGGTCCAGGGATTCGCGCCGCTGTGATGCCGCTTGGACAGCAACTATGACGCTGTCTTTAACTTTTTTCTGGCCGATGAACTCCCGCAAAACTCGAGGCCTGAGGCTGTTCTCAAAGATGACCTCCTCGTCCCGGTGCTGAGGATCCATGACACGTTCTTCCGATTGCATTCTTATGCTCGAATCCTTCTTAGAGATTTTCTCAAAAGCTCCTCAAAACGGTCAGTGTGGCCTTCTTCCAGTGCCTTGGCCACCGCCTTCTCGGCTGTGTTCTTGGGGTAGCCTAGATTGACCAGCGCCGAAACAACATCCGCCTGAAGAAAGCCCGGCACACCCTCCTTCTTGGCCTCCTCAACTTCAGGAAATAATTCCACCACCTTGTCTTTCATTTCCACAACAAGGCGCTCGGCGGTTTTTTTACCAACCCCCGGAATCCTGTTGAGCTTGACAACTTCACCATCCATCACCGCCTGGACAAACTCGTCGACTGGAAGCCCAGAAAGAATCGTAACCCCCAGCTTTGGCCCGATTCCGGACACCTGAATCAGTTGCGTGAAAAGCTTCTTCTCCTTACTTGTCCGAAAGCCATACAACTTGAGGGCATTTTCCTTTACATGAGTATAGATACGCAGACTGACAGTCTCGCCAATTTCTCCGAGCTCGTAATAAGTAGAAAAAGGAATCAGAACTTCATATCCCACACCACTGACATCCACCACCAACCGACCCGCCGACTTCTCCCTGATTACGCCTTTTAAGTGGGCGATCATTGCGGGCAGATTATAATGTGATGAAGATCAAATTGACAGGAGTCAGAATCCAGA